>JALSSQ010000210.1 GCA_026984165.1 Sulfurovum sp. | reverse complement strand
CCCTTTAGCAAGGCGTTATGTGTCTGCGACGCAAAAGCATTACACAACCACATAATAATTAATAGGATAAATATGGCTTTAGATTTCCATTTAGCTAAAAATAAAAAAGAAGCTCCCTACAAAGTTCCTAGCTATTCTATTGAATGGAGGATGCATAAAGCGATCTTTATCCATCACGAGTTAAACATAGAGTCTTATCCGTTATTAGGTAGGTTAAAAAATTATTATAACGATGCTAAGTATGGTACTGAAGAGTCACAAAATTTGGTTAAAGAAATAGAGAAAATAAAACCTCACTTTGATAACCCACAGATTATTGAACAGCTAAACAGCATTTCTTTAGTGTGCTTAGAAGCTCAAGAGAGAAATTTAGGAATTTGGGTCTATTGTGATTAAAACTCTAGTAGATGAGAACGAGTGGGATATATTCGATCCATACCAAATTTTTTCTAGTTTAGACATTATAGAGCTAAGTAAGGTTGACCCTTACGAGGATATTGCTCAGTTTATAAGCAAAGAAAGTGGTAAAATAATAGATCTAGGTTACTACGGAGATTATGGGGCTAAAAACTCTTTAAAGTTGATATTTCTTCTCAAAAAAATATTAAATATACAGTTCTGAAGGGCTAGTTATTTATGGAAAATCACATTAAAAGCAATCCTCTAGAGAACTTAGATAAAGAATACACCGTATTAAACAACAGCTTTGATACGGCGAGATTCTATATATTTTTCGGGCTTTTTTTCTATATTGGTTTCCGAATTAATGATGGATAAATTATTGAATTTAGAAGAATGGGAGCTTCTAATTAGGGTTAGTTATGTAATTTTACCTTCCTACCTTTGGGTTAAGTATGGTCAAAGTAAAAATGGATCTGTTAGTGCTACCGCAACGGATGAAGGGCTATATTTTCTAATATCTGAAAAATCTAAACTATATCCTAGTTTGTTTTTTTTTATTAACTGGAAGGATATTGAACAAATATCATTAAATGAAGTGTCTGATAGTGAAGGTTTAGAGGTTAAAACAAAAATTCCTTTAGTAAAATCAACTACACCATTAATTAATACAAAAATGCCATTTATAAAAGACATACATTTACACGAGCTCCCAGAAAGCTATAAAAATATATCTCTACAAACCGCTAGTTTTAGTCAGCCTGAAATTTTAGCTAAAACTGTAATAATAAAATCGTATTCGCTTAGAATTCATAAATGGAAAAAGTTAAATCAAAGATTTCCTGTAAAAATAATAACCTAACAAGCACTTTAATTTGACGGGCTAAAGCGGGGCTTCTCATCGTTCTGTAGTTTCGTTTAACTTTACCGTATAATTGAGTTCAGTTATGTTAAACCGCCCGACAACTTAAGCGGGCGTTAGCCTCGCTTAAAGGCCTTGGTGAGGTATAATTTATTTTATTAAGAGACCATGTAAAGGAGTGTCGATATGTCCGATATAGATTGGTTGAAAATAATAGCATTTATTCTGCGGTTGATTGCAGATGGTCTTGATAAAAATGAGGCAATTTCTAAGGTGGCAAGCCACTTAACTCGTTTCCACTGTCCTCGGTGGGAATGCATACATAAGTTTGAACAAAAATTAAAATGCAATATGATAGAAAAGTCTTGTATGCATTCCCACGCAAAGCGATGGGAACGAAAAAACTTACTCCTCCACATCTGCCAAGGTTAAAGCAAAAAGCACATTCACCCCATGCCCAATTAATACTTTTTGAGCTTCTTGCAAAGTAATACCTGTAGTAATGATGTCATCTACCAGTATCACATCAATATTGTGCTTGCCTGTATATTTAAAATTTCTAGGGTTCGCTAAACGAAACTGCAAATCTTTGCCTGAATAGTTCACTCTATTTTGTGCCATCAAGGAAGCGTGTAAAGCCCTTGATGTTTTTGTTTTCATTGCATGTGTCAACAACGCTACATGGGCATAGCCACTTTTGACGTATTCATCTACACCCACAATGTAAACTGCCCTATCATCTGACTCCACAAACTCTTTTATGAAAGGTTTCATCGTCATTTGCGCTAATGCCTTATAGATACGATATCCTTCTGGTTTATGTTTGGTAAGCAGCAATGATTCTAACGCAGAGTATTTGTAGAAACTGATGACATCAAGCGTACCGACGGTTCTTGTGCTTATTGTTGTGTAAAACAATTCTTCTTTGCATCTTTTACAAATAATTGACACAGAGAGTTTAGAACAAGAGTAGCAACGCACAATATATCACACTATCTGAATAAGTGCTTCAAGTGCACCCATAGGAAGCTCAATATCTGCGCCAAGGCTCTCACGAGGATTAATACGTATGAGTGGTACATCAAAACGTTGTGCACTCTGTTTTGAAGTATTACGTACAGTAGGTACCGCTGTCCCCGCACCTATCTCTACAATGGCAAGCTTTGCACCTTCACGTTCTATATTATCCATCCATGTTACGAGTCTATCACGTTGTGCATCTGTACGAGCATACTCCCAAACAAAATCACCAAACATCAGTATATTTGGACGTGCCTTCACACCACAGTCAGGACAATTTGGCAAGGGTTCTCTTGCCTCAAATCCTTCATCTATCTCTATACAAATTTCATCTGCCGACCAAATTTTATGTTGACAATTATCACAACATTGTAGGTGGTGAATACTTCCATGACACTCCATAATTTGTGCTTCACTAAAACCTGCCTTTTGAAATTGTCCATCGACATTGGAAGTAAAAACATAAGCTCCATATTTTTTAGTATTAGATAGTCTTAAAAGCTTTTTAAATCCTTCATGAGGTACCGTATCACGATAAAGGTGCAATCTATGTCCATAAAATGCCCAAGCCAGTTTGGGATTAGTGTTAAACCACTTTGGATTTGCCATTTCTTCAAAATGAAGCCCTAATTCTCTGGCTTTAGGATATGCACGCCAAAAGCCCTGTACTCCTCTAAAATCAGGCAAGCCGGAGTCCACCCCCATCCCTGCACCAGCCGTAATGAAAAGAGCATCAGATTCCTCTAAAAGATATTTTGCTTTTTGTAGATTTTCATGTATATTCATAAATAAGTATAACAAATCAGTTGTTAATGTTTTAAAGTATATCTCTTAAAACCATCGCATAATGTAAAACAACAAGATTGAGTAAAAAAATGCCCATAGAAGATACTTTGGAAAAAAGCCGTTGCGTTGGTGACTTCTTTTTGTGCAGTGTCTTAAAACTGATAACCATATGCACCACAGTCAGCACAAATATTACAACGACAATTTGAAGCTTTATGCGTAAGGCATCGATGACTTCATTGCTGATATTTGAAAACAGTATATCTAACAATCCATTGTTGCGAATCATTATATAGCCACTAAAAATTAAAATCATCAATGCCCCTGTCTCAAACCATCCGTATATGGGGCCAATACGAGGATAGACAGCATCTTGATCTTCTTTGTTTCGTAAGCTAATCCCCAAAATAAACATAAAAAATGCCCCACCAATCCATGCAATCGCTGCAACAAGGTGAAGGTGTATTGCCCAACCCATTATTTCTCTTCTTTATTATGATGTCCCATAGTACAGTACATCTGGGCATTGTCTTCAGTAAGCAATATGAGTTCAACAGGATCAATATGCGTATAGAGTGCTATATCTTCAGGAATGAGAGAAACTTTAATGCCCAAATCTTTAAGTTTTAGGTAGGTTTTGTAGCCTAGTCCTTTGAGATAAATCGTATCGACATCATATTTTTTAAAATTTTCAAAAAAGAGTGCTGATTTGTCTGTTCTAAAGTGGTTTTCTTGTGCCACTATGCCAGTCTCTGGATCTATAAAGACAAACATAGGGGCTTTTCTAAAACCTTTGGCGATGGTTTTTTCATCTTTTTCTACTGGAATCAGTATCATATTAACTATCCAACTTCAATACAGCCATAAACGCCTCTTGTGGTACTTGTACCTTGCCGATGGACTTCATACGTTTTTTTCCTGCTTTTTGTTTCTCCAAAAGTTTACGTTTACGGGTAATATCCCCACCATAACACTTCGCAGTCACATTTTTACCCATAGACTTTACATTGGAACGTGCGATAATCTCATTGCCGATACTCGCTTGAATGGCGACCTCAAAAAGCTGTCGTGGGATGAGTTCTTTGAGTTGTGCAACAAACGCAAGTCCACGTGTCCTAGCTTTGTTTCGAGGCACAATAATAGAGAGTGAATCTACCACATCTCCTGCCACACGGATGTCTAGTTTTACCAAATCGCCCTCTCTAAAACCTACAGGCTCATAGTCAAAACTCGCATACCCTTTGGTAATAGACTTCAATTTATCGTAAAAATCCATCACTATCTCATTCATAGGAATATCATACTCTAAAAGTACGCGTGTTTCATTAAGATAGTCCATTTTTATCTGCATACCGCGTCTGTCATTAAGTAGCTTAATGAGGTTACCCAAGTACTCCTGTGGTGTCAAAATAGTCGCTTTGACATAAGGCTCAAAAATTTTCTCTATCTTCTGAGGTTCTGGGAGTTCAGAAGGGTTTTGAATAATGAGTTCTTCACCATTAGTCTGTTTTACCTTATAGACAACCGTTGGTGCTGTAGCGATGAGTTCCAGATTAAACTCACGCTCCAAACGCTCCTTGATAACCTCCATATGAAGCATACCAAGGAAGCCTGTCCTAAACCCTGAGCCCAAAGCCATAGAACTTTCAGGCTCAAAACTAAGTGAGGAGTCATTCAGTTTGAGTTTGTTTAAAGCATCACGCAAATCTTCAAAGCGGTCTGTTTCTATAGGGTAAATACCTGCAAATACAAAAGGTTTTGCAGGTTCAAAGCCACCTATGGCAGTGCTAGTAGGATTTTTAGCATCAGTGATAGTATCTCCAACCTGTAAACCCTCAACGCTTTTTAATCCAGTGACTACAATGCCTACTTCACCTGTACGTATTTCATCGGTTTTAATAGGTGCGATGGGGTTTGGATACATCATATCTAAGACTTGATGCTCCTCTTTTGTGCCCATGATTTTAATCATCTGTCTCTTTTTAATACTTCCTTCAAAGACGCGCACTAATGCCAAGGCACCAAGGTAGTTATCGAACCAACTGTCATAGATAAGTGCTTTCGCAGGTGCCTCTTCATCCCCCTTGGGCGCAGGAATACGCTCCACAATACCATCTATCAATGCTTTTACACCTACACCAGTCTTCGCTGATACCAGATGATGCTCTGTCGCATCAATCCCTATGGCTTCTTCGAGTTCGGTAAGTACCCTGTCAGGGTCAGCTGCGGGAAGGTCAATCTTGTTCACTACAGGAAGTAGCTCCAAATCATTTTCTATGGCAATATAAACATTGGCAATAGTCTGAGCTTCAACCCCCTGTGCGGCATCAACAATGAGTAATGCCCCTTCACATGAAGCCAAAGAGCGACTCACTTCATACGAGAAGTCCACGTGACCTGGTGTGTCAATAAGGTTAAGAATGTAATGCTCCCCATCTTTGACATAGTCCAAACGTACAGACTGTGCCTTGATAGTAATGCCACGCTCTTTTTCAATGTCCATCGTATCCATCACCTGTGCAGACATCTGACGATCAGTCACTGCCCCACACTCTTGTATGATACGGTCTGCTAAAGTAGATTTGCCATGATCAATATGTGCAATAATAGAAAAGTTACGTATATTTTTTTGTGGTACTTTATTTGTCAAATTCTTTCCTAAATAAAATGTAGGATGGACATTTTATCCACCTCCAATAATGTTGATGGGTAAATGCCCACCCTACCTTATCACGTAGTTTCAAAAAGTGAGTTTACACTCTCATTGTTATGTACTCTTCTGATTACTTCACCCAACATAGAGGCAGTTGAGAGCATCTTGATTTTTTTAGATGCTTTTGCCATAGGGATAGTATTGGCAACGACCAACTCATCCAAAGCACCATTTTCTATACGCTCATAAGCAGGGCCAGAAAGTACTGGGTGTGTACAACATGCCATAACAGAAGTAGCCCCAAGGTCTTTGAGTGCTTTGGCTCCATGTGTCATCGTGCCTGCTGTATCGACCATATCATCGATAAGAATCACATCTTTACCCTCAACCTCTCCAATAATATTCATCACTTCTGATTCATTGGCTCTTTCACGACGTTTATCTACAATAATCATATCAAGACCTAGTTTGCTGGCAAAATATCTGGCTCTAGCCACACCACCAATATCTGGAGAAGCAATCACAGGATTTTTAAAATTTTTAGCTTTAATATAGTCCATAAACAAAATAGCGCCATAGAGGTTATCTACAGGAATATCAAAGAATCCTTGTATCTGAGAAGCATGCAAATCTACTGTAACCATACGTGTAATACCTGCAGTCTCCATCAGGTTGGCAACCAATTTTGCTGAAATAGGTACACGGGGGGCTGCTTTTCTGTCTTGTCTGGCATACCCATAGTATGGAACAACTGCCGTAATGGACTTCGCCGAGGAACGCTTGAGTGCATCGGTCATAATAAGCAACTCCATAAGGTTTGCATTGGCTGGTGCAGAAGTGGGCTGAATGATAAAAACATCTTTACCACGTACAGACTCTGCAATTTGTACAGAAATCTCACCATCAGAAAAACGTTTGATAGTAGCTTCACTGAGAGGCATTTCTAAATATGTTGCTATCTCTTTAGCAAGCTGGGGGTTTGATGTTCCAGAAAAAAGCATATATCCGCTCATAATGTCGTAACCTTATGTGTATAAATTGGTACGCGTATTTTACACAAATCTTGTTAAAAAGGGGATTTAAAGCTCTAGGGTATTACACTTAGGCAATCAAATCGATACAGACGGAATATAATGATACGAAAATTTTTTAGAAAAAAAGCCTCAGGTAAAGGTAAACTCGACACCTTCTTAGAAAAATACAATCTTCCTCGTGCCTACTTTAACATCAATAGAAAAATGATTACCAGAGGTGTCTTTATCGGTCTTTTTTGGGGGTTTATCCCTATGCCTATGCAGATGCTGGCTGTAGTTGCCACTACCCCTTTTGTTCGTTTTAATGTCCCTATCGCTATCGCTATGGTCTGGCTAAGTAATCCTATCACTATGCCGCCGATGTACTATATGGAGTACCTCACAGGAAATTTCATCTTAGGTAGAGAAGGCATAGATAACATAGAACTTACACTGGAGTGGTTTTCCAACAATATGGGTAACATTTTTGTCCCCCTTTATGTGGGAACTGCTTTTTATTCCATTGTTGTTTCTGGGCTCATTTATTTTTTACTCAACTGGTTGTGGGTGCGTTCTGTCAAGATCGAGAAGGAAACAAAGCAAAAAAAATGTCGTAACACAAATAAGCAATAACTTTCCAAACGTCTTTAAGACACTTAGCAAATCACTCCACCACCAAGTAACTTGTCACCTTCATAAAAAGCCGCTATTTGCCCATGTGCCAGACCAAATACAGGCTCTTTCAGTGTTACCTGCGCTTTTTCCCCCTCTATTTTTACATGACAAGGGACAGCTTTTGTTCTGTAGCGTACTTTGACACTACAGTCAAATTCTGTTAGCTCCTTAAAGAGGTTTATGCGTTTAACCTCAAAAGCATTTTGTTCCAACTCTTCTTTTTTACCTACCACTATTTGATTGGACTCAGGTTTTATGGCAAGTACAAAGTGTGGGTCATGTGCACCATCTACGGTAAAACCTCTGCGTTTTCCGATGGTGTAATGCATATATCCTTTGTGTCTGCCAACGACATTGCCCTCAGCATCTACCGTTTCGCCCGGAACATTAATATCCATATGTTTAGCAAGCACTTCGTCATAGGTGTTTTCCACAAAACAGATTTCTGAACTCTCTGCTTGCGTGGCAAAGTCTTTGAGCACTTCGATGTTCGCAGCATAGGCTTTCACATCTGGTTTGACCCATGTACCCAAAGGGAAAATAAGACGGGGAAGTACCTCTTTTTTCACTTCACAAAGGAAATAACTCTGGTCTTTGTTTGCATCTTCTGCTGCGTAGATGAACTCACCATCACACTTGATGTAGTGCCCAGTGGCAACAAAGTCTGCCCCCACTTCGTCAGCAAACTCAACCATTTTTCCAAACTTGATGGTACGGTTACACATCACACAGGGGTTAGGTGTGAGACCCTCTTTGTAGCTTTCTACAAAATAGTCATACACCTCTTCTTTAAACGCTTTGGAGAGGTCATGAAAGTGGACTTTGATTCCCAAGTATTCACCCACACGCTGTGCTTTGGCATAGTTGGACTCATGATACCCTGGTTTATGATGTAGCTTCATATAGACACCTTCTACCTCATAGCCCTCTTTTTGCAAGAGTATCGCTGTGACTGTGGAGTCCACCCCACCACTCATACCTACTAACACTTTACCTTTAGACATTTTTAACCTTTATTATCTCTATAGCAATCTCATCATCTACTTTTACGAGTTTACCTTCTGCAATCTTTTTTTCTTGTACAAAAAGGTTTATTTTTTGCAAATTAAACTGTGAAATACTCACCCTGTAATCTTCTTCTAGTTTTCGACTTTGGAACATTCCAAAAGAGCATTTTATTTGTTCATATTTTTTAGTATTATACTGTTTAAGTGTATCTTTTCCTAGATTTGTAATCTTAAGTTTATATATATTTTCTTCATTAACTATCTGTAGCTGAGCACATATTTCATTGTCCGATACAAAATACAATATTAAAGTATCCAATCCAATTAACAATACATCTGCAACATCTAATTTTTTAAGACTTGATTGTTTTATTTCAAAAGGTGGCAATATGAGCTCATATTCTGGATAACGCTTCTTTGTTTGTACAAGAGAAGCGAGTGCATTTGCCTGTGTTTCAGCCTTCATCTATATCACCTATAAATTGTTCAAGTAAAAATTCCTTATCAGCAAGCAGCAAATCATCTGGTACTTCCTGCCCTGTAGCAAAGTAACTCATAGGAAGTCTATAAAGCAACATAAAGTTCAACAATGTTCCAAAATGTTTGGTCTCATCAAATTTAGAAATAATCACTGAAGAAGGATTTAAAAATGAAAAATTCTGATAAATATCTTCCATATCTTCATACTTCACCGTTGCAGACAAAAGTAAACTCACTTCTATCTCTCTAGGTGTATCTGTTTTAACAAATTCAACAGTTTGTATAAATTTTTCTGTATCATATGGAGACATCCCTGCAGTATCTACCAGTACCACATCATAGCCTTCAAGCTCTTCAAGTGTCTCTTTAAATCTATCTACATTATCAACTACAATATGCTCAATCTGCATAATGTCTGCATAATGTGCCAGCTGTTCTATCGCACCAACTTTAAATGAATCTAAATTTACTAAAGCGACTTTATAGCGTTTATCCAAAAGATAAGCATACCGTGCAGCAAGTTTAGCTATAGTGGTAGTCTTTCCTACACCAGTTGGACCTACTATCATCATCACCTTAGGATGCATCAAGTCTTCTTTTTTTACCTTTAAGGCATCATCAATCTCTTCAAGTAAATAAGATGCAAGTAATTTTTCATCTTCTAAAATCTCTGATTGTGCGAGTGTTTGAAACATACTCTCTAGCCAATATGCAGAAATACCTTTACGCATAAACAATGCTTTCACCTCTGAGACAACTGCATTTGTCTCTTGCATCTCTTTATGTATATCATCTTTCATAAGATTAAGTTGTTCTTTAAGTTCAAAAATTTCTGTAAGTAACGCTTCATCCTCTTTAGTTACTACTTCACCAAAAGAGACTTTTTCATAGATATCTGCAGGTATTGCTACAGTAATTTCTGAACGCAATACCCCATCATCATACTTTATCTGCTTAGCCGAAACCAAAGAGATACTTGTACCATATTTTTCTACTGCAAGCTCATATGCATCTTTTGGATTGGAAGCTACAAAAGTTTCATGTATCATCTATTTTACCTTTACAATCTATTTTTCATCAATGACAAAGGCACAAGCACAGAAGTTCTCTGCATCCAACCTGGGTGAGGAAGTGTCAAGCGCTTTGTGTGCATCTGTACATTTTCATAAAATATTATATCTATATCCAAGGTACGTGGTCCATCTTTAAAAAGACGTTTACGTCCAAAAATTTTCTCTACCCTCAGCAGATACGCCAAAAGTGCTATAGGACTGAGTTTTGTCTCTATGAGCATCAAACTGTTATA
>JALSSQ010000209.1 GCA_026984165.1 Sulfurovum sp. | reverse complement strand
AATAATGAGAATCTTATCTTGCCCTTTTGGATCTTTATGACGTGTCATCAAGTCAATCACTGTATCTGCGTAAAATTTTGTTTCTCCTGTGGTTGGACCACCTGAGTATTCACCATAGTTGGCAAGATCAGCAATAGAGCCACCGTTTGCTTCTGCAAAATCTGCAATGGTATCAGCATAGACAACTGAAGCACCACCACCTGCGACCATCGTCCATACTCTACCCATAGGATTAAGAATAGTTAATTTAAGCGATGCTCCTGATTTACTGTCTGCTTCTGCAATAGCTTTTTCTTCTGGAGACTGATCTTCCATACCAAATGCAGTTGGGTACTCTATGTCACCCCAAGTATCTTTCATAAGAAAACCTGCAGTATCATCTAAACGTGCAACGAGGTCAAGAATAGCCATATTGTTGCCTTCCAACATAACAATAGGGTTGATTTCAAGATATGCAAAATTCATATCTCTGTAAAATTTGAAGAACGCAAAGGCAAAAGACTCAAATCCTGCTTTGTTTTCATCAGGGATATCTGCTGGGATGTTGGCTTTAATTGCATGCTCAATATCTGCATCACTCATATCGATAGGAATGACAACTTCATTGACTTTTTCATCCCAACCCTCTTCAACTTCCATACCACCTTCAGCTGACATATAGAGTACATCATCTTCACCTACACATGTCGCTGAAATATAGTACTCTTGCTCTTGGGTATGTGGTGTAAATGGCTCTACGATAAAATGTGTTAAAACACCATGCTGTCCAGAAAGGAGTGTCGTTTCATGAGAGATTTTTTCATCAATCCATTTTGCAGCATCTTCAAGTGTAACATCACCTGGTTTATCTACTTTAAAAAGAACCAAATCATTTTTACCGCGTTTTCCAAACAACATATCTGGTTTTGCAACTAAAGGCTCTTGTTTTAACCATTCAAAACCATGCTCTTGTGCTTTTGCTAGAAGTTCTGCTCCACTTGTTACCAGAACAGATTTAAATCCATAATGAAATCCACTAAAATAATTTTCCCATTGTTTGGAAAATAGTGCTTTACCGTCATACTCTCTAATCGCCTTTTGAGCCATCGAGTTCTCCTTTAGTTTAGTTCCTATCAGTCTAGCACTAAGTAGTTTTAACTTTTGTTTGAGTGATAAAAATCATAAGAAGAAAGTAAACATTGTGTATATTAGAAACAGTTTTTCAGTAGTGCTGATGATAATTTTGACAGGGGAGAATATCGTAAAATTTTAACTGATCAAGTTCTCTTCCTTGTACACCGTCGTAACATGTAATACCTTTTAAGTGTAACTGTTTTGCCAAGAAATAAGGTTTATATACACGATACGCAAAATGTCGGGAAGGATCTTTCAAGAAAAAGAAAAAAGTTTGATGAAAAACAATAATAAAAACGTTCAATCCTAAAAAACCAATGACCAAATAAAATGCGCTTTTATAGCGTTTTTGAAATAAAGGAAGACGTACATGTACAGAGTGATTGAATACATCTAACATGAGTATCACTGCAATCGTTACATAGGGAGCAAAATCTGTAATATATACACGCTGTCTAATAGAAAGTAACAGAGAAAAGGCAAGTGCAGTAAACGAAATGTACCAAAGCAGTGTTTTTTTCTCACGCAGTAAAATACGGTACATGGCATAAAAGAAATAAAGAAAAACCAAGGGGGAAAAGACTGTTGCATACAATCCAAAAATCTCAACAAAATGCCCTGAAGGTCCCCCTCCTATTTCAATGCCTTTTGCCAAATAGACAAAAGCAATAAGAAATGCTGAAGAGAAAATAGAGAGTTTTTTATCTTTATGCACTAAGCCATAGAGTAAAAGCGCCACAAAAAATATGATGGAGGCTTCATGGATAAAAAAGAGTGCCAACATCACAAAAGGCAAAGACCAAAAACTGTCACGTTCATACATCAGCACAAAATAGAGTACCAAAGGTAACACTATAATAGCTTCATTTGCCAATGTAGTTGCCGTGAGAATACCAGGAAGAAACATAAAAAGTGTTGTTGCCAAATAGGCATCTTCCCTTTTGGGAAAATAGCGCCTGCTAAGTTCATAAAACAATCCAATACTTAAAAAACCAAAGAATATAAAAAAAATTCTAATACCTACAAACCCACCTAGCCCCTTTTCGCCCCAATGCATAAGCGTTGA
>JALSSQ010000208.1 GCA_026984165.1 Sulfurovum sp. | reverse complement strand
CCTACTGCCTGCTGGAGAGATATATACAGCGCTGGAACGTGGTACCATAGATGCCACAGAGTGGGTAGGACCTGCGCTAGACAGCATGATGGGCTTTGACAAAGCAACAGAGTACTACTATACAGGCTGGCATGAACCAGGAAGCATCTTGGAACTCACCTTTAACAAAGCACGCTGGGAGAAGCTAAGCAAAGAGCATCAAGCCATCATTACTGCTGCAAGTGAAGAGATGACAAGCAATATGCTCCAAGAATTTAGATATAAAAATGCCAAAGCACTCCAAGAACTACCTAAACATGTACAGATAAAAACATTCCCAAAAGAGATGATGGATGCAGCCAAAGTGGCACTGGGAGAGATTTTAGAAGATGAAAGTAAAAAAAGTGATGACTTTAAACGTGTACTAACAAGTTATGAAGCCTTTGTTGCACTCAACAAACCTTGGGATGACATCAGTACCAAACACTTTTTAAATATACGAGGTTAGGACTTTTAAAAGCACAACTTAACCCCAAATAGATTCATGACATTCATAAAGGTACCAACCATGAACAGTATAGAAAGGGCAGAAGAAAAAATAGCCCATTGTAAAGCAAACAAAGTAGAGTACCTTAGTCTGGCGGACTTAGCGCTAGATACTCTACCCAAGAGTATCTCTGAACTCACATGGATTGGAGCACTCACGCTTTCACGTAACAATATCAGCAACATTGATGCCCTAGCACCACTGACTAACCTTCACAAACTTGCATTTTCTGAAAATAATATAGAAAACATTGAGGTAGTAGCCAAACTCCCTAAACTCAGACATATTTTTATGAAGCATAACCACATCACAGATATCACCGCATTAGAAAACTTACATAAACTAAAAAAGATAGAAGCCAACCACAATCGCATTCGAGACATACAAAGTATCACAGCATTGACTGATCTCGTTTTTTTAGATGTCGCACACAATAAGATCACAAACTTACTGCCTATAGCCCAAAGACCTTCTCTTGTTTGGCTCTGTATAGAACACAATCCTCACACCAAAGAGATATATCAAAAACTCCAAAAGTCACTCCCTAAGCTGGCACACTTTACTTACTAAAGAAAATCTTTTCTATCAACCCTGGCTCGCAACTTCTTCTTGCCTGCATGTATCTTTTTGGAAGTTAGTCGTCTATTGACAGAGCCTTTTGTAGGCTTAGTAGGCAGACGTTTTTTCTGCACCACATTTACACCCTTCACCAACTCCACCAAACGCTCCAGAGCTTCTGTTTTGTTTTGCTCTTGGCTTCGATGCTGTTGAGACTTGATAACCACTATCCCCTCTTTGGTGATGCGTTTATCTTTGATTTCGAGTAGTTTTTCTTTATAGTAGTCTGGCAATGACGAAGCCTCCACATCAAAACGCAGATGTATGGCTGCCGAAACCTTATTGACCTTCTGCCCACCAGACCCACTGGCACGTATGGCAGTTATCTCTATCTCATTTTCATCTAGGGTAACGGTGTTTGATATTTTTAGGGTTGGCATATTAACTATCTAACCTCTTTTGCTATTTCTTCATATACAGCATTGTTTTCTCTTTTTCCTACAGACAACACCATCACTACAATTTTTTCATCTATCACTTCATAAGCCAATCTAAAACCAGAACTTCTTAGTTTTATTTTATACACATTTGAAAATCCACTTAACTTAGAATGTGGTACACGAGGTGTTTCAAGTCTCTCTTTAAGTTTTTTATGAAACTGTAGTTTGATGCTATAGTCAAGCTTCTTCCACTCTTTTAAAGCTTTGGGTTTAAACTCAAGAGAGTAGCTCATCTAACTCAACCTCTATACCTTTATCACCATCATTAAGTCGTTCTCTTACCTCTTGTGCAAGATAATAGTCATCTACTATGTCCATCATCCTCTCATATAGAGCACTAGGTACAAGGTATGCACTAGGCTTGTTATGGTTGAGTATAGCCACAGCTTCACCACCTGCATCTTCTATGAGAGAAGAAGGACTTTTTTTAAGTTCTGAGATACTTGCAGAATATTTTGATAATATTTGAGTCATAATAGGTATCCTTTTAGGTACTTTATTTGGTACTATTATAGCCATTACTTGTCATTTTGTCAAATACTTGTATTAGTCCACAACATATGGCACTCTTCATGATTTTCTATTAGGTATTGTACAGG
>JALSSQ010000207.1 GCA_026984165.1 Sulfurovum sp. | reverse complement strand
CAGTTCTTTTTTTGAAATCCAGGGACCAAAAATATTTGTATCTTTTAATGCGATTTCTACAATAGGAGGATCAATAATACTTCTATGGTTGATTAATATGAGATATTGCCCCTCTTTAGGTAATTTTTCTTCATTTTCAACTGTTACTGTAATGTGCAGTGTCTCAAGTTGTGCCTTTGAATACCCTAGTCTTAATCTTTTTTTCTCCATAGGATCATTTGTTTTTGACAATCTGTATCCAAAACTATTTGTCAAATACAGCCCATATAAAAGTTGTTTTATTGCATTGAGTGTCACAACATATCCTTGCACAAAATAAAGTCTGAAATTATACCAAAAGAACTAAAAAGTTAAAAAATATGACAATATGCCATATTTTTAGATTATTTCTAAACTATTATATACAATATTACTATATAAAACAAAAGGCAAAAAACAATGGCAAAGAAAAAAACACTTTTTGAATGTCAGGCATGTGGGTTTCAGAGTCCGCGCTGGATGGGTAAATGTACCTCTTGTAATGAGTGGGAGAGTATGATTGAACTCACAACTGAACAGATAAAATTTTTACAAGAAACAGCCAGTAGCTCATCTGCTACAGGCATCCTTAAAGCAAAACCCATTACACAAATAGAAGAAGACAATATTATACGATTTAGTTCTGGCAGTCGTGAACTTAACTTAGTACTCGGTGGTGGCATAGTTCCTGGTTCGCTCACCTTAATAGGCGGAAGCCCTGGTGTTGGGAAATCTACCCTCTTACTTAAAATCGCAGGAAATCTTGCCAGAGAAAATAAAAAAGTACTTTACGTTTCAGGCGAAGAGTCAGCAGGTCAGATAAAACTTCGTGCCAACAGACTCGATGCCAACCATGACAACCTTTATTTACTCCCTGAGATAAACCTTTCATCTGTACTCTCAGAGATAAACAACAAACAGTATGAACTTATCATCATTGACTCCATACAAACCCTCTACTCAGAAGAGACACCTTCTGCACCAGGTTCAGTCACACAGGTGCGTACCATTACCTTTGATTTGATGCGTATAGCCAAGTCTTTACACATCCCCATCTTTATCATTGGACACATCACCAAAGATGGCTCTATCGCAGGGCCTAGAGTCTTAGAGCATATGGTAGATACCGTACTCTACTTTGAAGGAGACACCAATTCTGATTTGCGTCTGCTCCGTGGTTTTAAAAACCGCTTTGGTGCTACCAATGAAGTAGGTATCTTTGAGATGAACAAAGAAGGACTCAATGATGCAAAATCTATGGCCGGTAAGTTTTTCAACAAAGAAAAACTCCAGTCAGGCTCAGCACTCACAGTCATTATGGAAGGAAGTCGTCCTATTATTATTGAAGTGCAAGCCCTTGTTTCAGAATCTTATGGGCATGCCAAACGCAGTTCCACAGGTTTTGACAATAACCGTTTGGGTATGCTCTTAGCACTACTTGAAAAAAAGTTAGACTTGCCTTTGGGTACCTATGATGTTTTCATCAATATCTCAGGAGGTATAAAAGTCAACGACCCCTCTGCTGATTTGGCCATCATCGCAGCCATTCTTAGCAGCTACAGAAACCGTGAACTAAGCTCTGAGAGTCTCTTCTTGGGTGAAGTCAGTCTCACAGGTGAGATACGCGAAGTCTCCTCTCTTACGCAACGCTTAAAAGAGATAGAAACCCAAGGCTTTCTCAAAGCCGTCATTCCCAACAAGCCTAGCGAAAAGACAAAGGTAAAATGTTTTGTTGCCAATGAAGTTTCTAAAGTAGTGGAATGGATGTGAGAACCGTAATGGTCGGAGCAAAGCGAGCCACGAAGGCTGATATGGTATAATAGTTTTATGAAAATTGGAACAGACATTATACAAATAGCCCGCATAGAAAAACTTATTCAAAACTATGGTGATACGTTTAAAAAAAAATACCTTTCAGAAGACGAAATACAAAGAACAAAAACAATTGCTTCACTGGCTGGACTTTGGGCAGCCAAAGAAGCGATTGCGAAAGCTTTGGGTTGTGGCATTTGTGCAGATTTGACATTTCAAGATATTATCATTTACAAAAATCATCGTGGTGCACCTTATTTTAGATTAACACCAAAAGCACAGAAAATACATATGATAACCCATTCTTCATTATCCATGAGTCATGATGGAGGATTTGCAATCGCAGTCGTTGCTATAAATACTGCATAAACTCTGACAAATTATCATCTAATTTCCCATTTAGTGTTGTAAAAACCCCAAGATTATATTACAATACCATTATTACATTTAAAGGATATCTATGAAATTATGGCTAATCATCACTAGCTCATTAGTTGTTTTAACAGGATGTGCGTCAAGAACAGAAAATATACAATTGCAAAATACAAATGCAAGACAAGCACTGCTTATACAACAACAACAGGCACAAATTGATGCATTAAAAACAAAAATTGAAGTATTCACAAAAGAAAGGGCAAAAGCAAAAGCAAAGGCAAGGGCAAGGGCAAGGGCAAAAACAAAGCTAAAACAATCACAATTACCTCAAATACCTAAAAAAAATATAAAGCTTAAAAAGGTAGAAGATAACAACTACTCTTCAGGATATATGTATCCTGAGACAAAAAAGAAAAAATCTATCAAAGTAGCACAATCAAACACTATCAATTCAAGTATGAATAAAGCTGAATGTATCAAAATGATAGGTGTAGATAAATTTGAAAAATACACAAAAATGTTTGGTTCAGAAGATGCTTCCATCAAGCGTTGCAGTATGCTCAAGGCAATGAGACAATAAAATAAACTATTTTCTAAAATGCACCATCTTGAATCTATCACCCATCATAGTAGGAGAGATGAGTGTTTTTATTTTGTCTGCCTCTCTTGCATAATTGGCTTGAGTGGTCTGTTTTGAAAAAGATTCAAGTATATCTATAATCCCAAAACGTATGAGCGCACGTGCCTGTGTCTCATACGCCTCTTCTTTAAATCCTGCATTCAAAAATGCTTCACACACATGCCCAAAATTTACATCATAGGTAATATCATCTTTTTTATACGCATCTGCCAAGACCAAGGCTTCATCAAATAGAGGAAAAACCTCATGTTTTTTATAGACACGAATAGAGAAGTCATTACGTACATACTTTTCACCATAATCAAACGTTACAAAGTCACAATGTTTTACACCTTTAGCCATATGTTTTGCAAAATCTTCATACCCTACAGCGATTTCACCCTGGGTAAGATAATGTCGTTTTGCCCATGCAATCATTGCATCTGAAGCTTCTTCCCACTCTATCGCATGATCATTCACCACAGCCATTTTTTTGTCTTTTAAAAGTTCACAGGGAAAGGCATCAAGTATTTCATTGGCAACTACAAAGGCATACTCAACATTCACATCTGCTATATCATCAAAATGTCTAATCTTCACATCCTCACCAAAACGCTCTTTAATGTAAGCAAGTTGCGCTTTTTGAACTTCAGGTTGACGCTCGACAATACCAAACTTTAATGTTTCGACTAAGCTAGGATCACAGGTATAAAGCCATTGTATCATGTCACAAATCAAGTAACCTTGATGGGCACCTATCTCTATGAGCCAACCATTTCTATCTGCATTACCCTGCATAAGCATCTTATAAAAATGGTTGGCAATACTTGCACCAAAAAATTTACTTGTACTTACTGCTGTATAAAAATCTCCAGATTTTCCTATTGCTTTAATATCTTTATAATATCCGTTATCTCCATAAAGCCATTCTTGCATATAATGACTAAATTGCATTTTCTACCTTCGTATAGAGTGCCAAAAGCTCGATTTGTTTATCAATAGCATAAATCTTTTGATCTAATTTTCTCACTTCTAAAGAATTACGCATTAATATTGCATCATATTTTGTTTTTTCACCTGCAGTAACTAAATTTTTTGTTGTTCTGTAGAGCCTACTATAGAGTTTTACATCTTTTTTACTTAAACCTATTTTTTGATTAATAATTTTTAATTTATTTTGAACAAGTTTATACTCTTCATCTATTGTATGTCTGCGTTCAATCACCTCGGTTTCTGCTTTAAGATGTTCTAACTTTTTTGATTCTATATCTGAAAACATATTAATATTCAGTGGCATTGAAATAGTAATGCCGTACGTAAAATATTTTTCTTGTAAACCTTGTAAAGGAAATAAAGGATTCAAATCTTCATCTGTATATCTGGCTTGTAATGATACAGTTGGTAAATATTTTGCCCACGTGATTTTACTATTGTAAGCTTTTTCTTTTGCACGAAGTTTATCTCTTGCCAATTCAAGATTTTCACCTTTAAAATGCTCTGCAGAGAAAAGTTTTAACTTTGGTAATTTTAATGTTTCAGGATTCTTGTCACTAAGCAACGCAAATTTTTGTTTCATTTCAAGCAAAGAGGCATCTATCTCTAACATTTTTGTTTCATCCTGATTTTTTTTGAGTATTGCCTGATCTAAAAAACTACTGTCAATCAATTCAGCATTATAACTCTCTTTTTTTTGCTGTATATCGATTTTATCATTTTTAATAAGCAAGGCCAACTTCTTTTTTTGAAGTTTTGCTTTTTTTATTTCAAACAGTAACTTTACTGCATTGGCGATTGTTTCACGTTTTTTTATTTTTATATCAATAGTATTTGCATCACGTTGCACTTGTGCATATTTGATAGCATAATAAATACCTCCTGATCTAAAAATAGGCTGATCTATACCTACTGTAAAACTACCAGTTTGTATAGTTCTATTTGTAAATTGTTTAGAAAAATTTTTACGATACTGCAACATAATAGGATTAATCCAAGAGTTTTCAAGTATATTACTTTGTGCATTATTGGATTGAAACTGATAATCAAAAAGTATCTCTTTATTATGGGAAAGAATATCACTTAATTCATCAGCAGGTAAAGATGAAACAAATAATAAACTACAAAGTATGTATAGCTTTTTCAAAACGCTTAAATCCTTCATCAATTTCTGTTTTTTTTATCGTCAAAGAAGGTAAAAAACGTACCGTATTTCTTCCTGCTTTCAATACGATAACTCCTTCATTTAAACTATTTTGTATCACAGAAGTCTGTATTTTTGCATTTTTTGCACGCAATCCTCTCATTAAGCCCAATCCAACTTCTTTATCAAAAAGATTGTTATATTTGCTGGCTATCTGTTTTAACTTCTCTTCAAAATAAATAAAAGTCTCCGATATAATACCTCTTTCATAGAGTTCTTCAAGTATTTTCAAAACAGCTAAACCCGCTGTAGTGCTCAAGTAATTTCCCCCAAAGGTACTCCCATGATCCCCTGCACCTAGCACCTCTTTATGTTTAGTCATCACTGCACCTATAGGCACACCACCACCAAGCCCTTTTGCAAGCGTGATGATATCTGGTTCTATCTCATAAAGATTGGAAGCCAAAAAGGCTCCTGTTCTATAGACTCCTGTTTGTACCTCATCGACAATAAGCAGAATATCTTTGCTTTTCAAATATTGTGCAAGTTTTTGTATCTCCTCTTTTTCAAAAGGCTGTACACCACCCTCACCCTGTACCAGTTCAATAAGCACTGCGACTGTCTCATCATCTATCGCATTATAGACATCAGCAATAGACTTTTCATACGAAAATCCATCTGGGTAAGGAGAGAAATGAGGTGTATGAAAATGCTCTTGTCCTGTGGCTTTGACTGTCGTAATCGTACGTCCGTGAAATGAGTGCTCCAGGGTAATGACTTTGTAACGTTTTTTCTTAAACTTTGTCTCCCCGTATTTTCGTGCTATCTTTATAGCTCCCTCATTGGCTTCTGCTCCAGAATTTGCAAAAAAAACACCCATATCATAACCAGAGAGCTCTACAATCTTCTGTGCAAGCTTGGCTTGTGGCTCTATTACTTGCAGGTTGGAAATATGGATAATATTTTTTGCCTGTTGACAAATAGCAGATGTCAACACCTCATTGCCATGCCCTACCGAATTGACCCCTATACCTGAAGCAAAGTCTATATACGCTTTGCCACTCTCATCATAAAGCGTAGAACCTACACCTTTTACAAAATGTGTGTAGTCACGTGCATAAGTTTGAAGCACATATTTTTTATCTTGTTCTTCTAATGTCATCTCTATCCTTCTATCGTTTCTATCTTTATCTTTACTTCCTGATAACAGGCATTCTCACCCTCATTGCTTACTATACTGGGAGTGAGTCTATTGATTCCTATCGTATTATTGGGTATCACAATGCAGTTTTTACGCAAATCTTCATTGAGCACTACCTCAAGCACAATACTGCCATATTCAGAGCTTATTTTAACATCTGTTCCCTCTGCATACCCCAGTGCAGGATGCAGTTGTACCTGAGTTTGACGCTCAAACTGCGTATTGAGCGCTTTATTGCTCTTGGGCGTAATCAGCCATAAGGTATCTTGTGAAAGCTGATTTTTTTTACTTGTACGCACTTTGGTGAGGCTTTTTGTATTGATGAAGTCATCATCATAATCATCTACAAATACAAACTCTTCCTCTCCATCTTCACCAAAACCCTCTTCGTATGGTATCGCTTCATACGCAGGTGAGATGAGATTACCCTCATCATCTTCGTCACACTGCTCTAGCCATTTTTCTATATAAACCTCTTCAGGTTCCAGCCCTTGCAGATTGAATGCATCAAAGAGATATTTTGTAAAATCATACTCACTGATGCCTATCTTGGACTCCACTACCCTATTCATTTTGTGCACATAATGATGTCCATAACTAAGCCGCACATCCTCTTTTTCAAAAAAGTTTTTTGCAGGGATGACGATTTTGGCTCTTTTGGATGTCTCATTTTCATAGAGTCCAAAATAGATAAGATTTTCTACCTCATCTAGCTCCTTACAGACACGTTTGCTGTCAGGCATAGACTCCGCAGGATTACCTCCTTGTACCAAGACTGTATGATATTTGGAAAATGGTGTCACCACCTTAGAGACAGTTTTGCATGCCACATCAAAAGGATTTTCAAAGCCCAATTTGGAGTTGCCCAAATAGTGTACCCCACACCCCTCTTTACCAAAAAGCCCAAGCAGTGCAGCCAAAGAGTCTATGGCATGGAGTGTAGAGGCACCTGTAGAATACTTCTGCACCCCTGTACCTACCAAAAAAACCACCTTTTGCTTACGCAGATAGTTCAATAAACATCCCATCTCACCCAAGTCCGTACCGATATACTCCAAGATAGGTTTAATACGATGCTCTTGTGTAAACTCATAAAATTCTTCATACTCCGAAGCAAACGCTTCACACCACTGGGTATCTTGGCTATCCTCCATATAGATAAAGCGTGAGAGCATAATCGCCAGATAGTAGTCTGTGCGTGGTTGTATCTGCAGATGCATATCTGCCCTCTTGGCAATAGCCGTTTTGACAGGGTCAATCACGATAAGTTTCTTACCCTCAATAAAGGGCATCATATGGGCATTGGTCACTGTGACGTTACGCCCCCAGATGACCACTGTGTCTGCCTTGGCTATCTGTTCTAGTGGCAGTATCTTGTTAATCCCTCTGCCCTCTACTATACCCGCATCGCCTGCGCCATCACAGAGACTTCCGTGTGTCAAGGTACCATCAAGACGCTCCATAAGCAGGTTTGTCACCTCCTGCATTACACCCATATTGCCAGACCCCCTCCAAAGCAGTGCGCCAGATGTCTCAAAAGCTGCCTTGACTGCCTCCATCGCCTCTTGCATACTCACCTCTTCACCATCAATACGAGGTTGCTCGATACGCACCTGCTCATACATATGCTTATTCAACAGACTGCACAGTGCGCCATTGCTCGCGGGGTGATCTTTATCCCCTGCGATATGAGATATCTTCTCTTCTACTACGATTTTACACGCATCATAACAATCCAATGCACACGCTGTTGTTTGTAACATCATTTAATCTCTACTTTCATCAGTCTGGAAAATCTCTCTTTGGGAGCTGGCAGATAGATCTCTGACCTATAGGAAGAGACAAATTTCTCATCTGTACTCTTCCATACCTTATCTATATGATATGCTGTCTTTTTATCATCAAGATAGACTGCTTTTTGCTCTATATTTTCTATCTCATCTGCATCCAAAAAGAGTACAAGCTTGGCACGGCTCAGATCCTCTATCTTTGCCAAAGGTGAGCCTGGAACCACATAATCTCCCTCTCGTACCATGAGTCGATAGAGATATCTCTCTTTAAGCACAATCGACTTTTTGGCTATAGTATCTTGCAGTTGTACGATACGGTTTTTTGTGTCAAGTATCTGCTTTTTTAGTGAAATAATCTTCTCTTGTGTACTCAAATATTGTGTCTTTGCAGCGACAAAAGCGCTATAGGCATTATCTTTTTGTGTTTTAGAGGTACTGCTAAGCTTGGAGACTCTCTGATAATACCCCTGCTTTCGCTGAAAACTCTTTTGTAATCCTGTGGCGATGGTCTTGTTTATCTTCAGCATCTCTTCTAGAAATACTTTGCTCTCTTTGGCATCTCTCAAGGCTATTTTGTCCATTTTGTCATCTATATGCACGACTCTTTTAGAGACTATCATCCTTCCCTCTGCATCCAAATCTACCTTCATCACCAAACCACTCACAGCAGATTTTATCGTAACGCTATCATAGGGTTCCAGCTTTGCATAGTGCACTTTTGAAAAGAGCAGTAGTGGCAAAAAGAGTACTATATATATTTTCTTCATTGTTATTCTTTTTTTGCTTGATTATATCTAAATGGGGTTAATCTTTGGCTCAAATCTTAAACCTAAATTATGCATTATATTGTTGTAACAAGATTTGGGTTCAAAAAAGGTGAACGATAAGCCGGGTTTTGTCGTGGGTAGTTATTTATCTAGGCGTATTGTTGCCAATACGCTCGAGCGAAGTATCTATGCTGAGTCAACAGCTTGCAAAGCTTATACCATATACTTCTTGCTGCGGGAAGGGTTTACCTAGCTACCTATGTTACCATAAGTACTGGTGGGCTCTTACCCCACCGTTTCACCTATTGCCAACAGGGGTCTGACCCCTCATAATGGCAGTTTACTTTCTGTTGCACTTGCCCTCAGATCACTCTGGCCATCCGTTAGATGGATCCCTGCTTTGCGTGCAGCCCGGACTTTCCTCTCGTAGCCTTGAAAGCTACCAGCAACTACCTGTTCACCTTTGGAAGCATTATAACAAAATTAATCTTGTTTTGCTACACTTCAATTATGAAAACCATAGAAACAGATGCGATTGAAACACTACTCAATATCATAGGAGATGTGCCAGAGTATCAAATAGTCCATTTTCTTGACAAAGAAGAGAGATTAAGTGAGATGCTTCATGCCTATTGTCTGCAACACAACTATCTCTATCAGATCAATTGTGTCAACACTGCCACATTTACACATCTAAAAGAAAAATATCAACACAGTCCCAAAACCGTAGTGATTCAAATGCCTCTGGAGAGACGTAGTTACAAAATCCAAGCCAGAGAGTATCAATTTATGTTTGTTTCACTCTTTATCGAAGAGAGTCTAAGAGAGAGTTTTTTGGAAAAAGCACATGCTGTTATTCGTTCAGGTGGCAATATCATTATTTTGATAGAGAAAAAAGACTATTACCAAAGAGACAGCTGGACTGCTCTGCTTGAGGAGAAACTTTATGTCTCTACAAGTGTGATGGATGATATCTCTGAGTATTATGACGTGATTATCTCAAAAAGGATGCATGGATGGGGTATCTGATACCCCACCAATCTACTCACATTGTGTTACAATTCGCCCCACAAGGTCAATAAAAATAGAAGCGGTTCTACCATCGATATCTTGATCAACTGCGGTTGCATGTATCTCATTTTCCAAAGCCTCATCCAGACCACGCTCTTCAAGCATACGCTCTGCCACAGCAAGTCGTCTAAAGACGACCTCAAGCTCCTGCTCTACTATATTTTGATTGGCTGTTTTTGCTATCTCAAAATAACTTGATTGCGGACTGCGTCCCCAAAAATCTCCTCTTACATCACCGTAATCATCATCTTCGTCTGTATAGGTACTACTCATTATCTCTTCCTCTGTTAAATTTGAATTATTATAGCAAAAGAGTATTAACTCAAAATATACAAAGTAGTTTATTTGATAGAATAGATATTTTTTAAAAGAAGTGTAACAAAACTATTAAAAATGAGAGTATGATGTTTGGAAAAAAAAGATATATAAAGCAAAGAACCTACACGGGGAGAGAGGCTCATGTCATCATCCAAAACACTTGAACACTAAAAAATGAATACCCCAAAGAGGGGTCACTACAAAGA
>JALSSQ010000206.1 GCA_026984165.1 Sulfurovum sp. | reverse complement strand
GCTTAAATGGGTTGCCTGCCTGCCCTGGAGGCGTGCCTACACTCAATAGATATTCTGTATTTTCAAAATCTGGCTTTAGATGTGGATATTTTTTAAAATCGCCAAGAAAAGCAGCTTCACCTGCTCTCATAGAAAGTCCACATATTGAGGTATGTCCCATAAAATTACTTGTACCAAAAGATTTTAGAAATCTATGGATTACGGTTTTAAACCTGCCTTCATGTGTAGTTCCAATAAGACACAAACCATTTGATTTTGGACCAAATATTGGCTCATCCGGATTGATAGGCGTTTTAGTGTCGCGAATATCTTTTAATCCTTTAACATTACCTTCACCAAAAAGATCTCCACCATTGATAATCTCAGTCAAAAGCTCCTCAATGTCAATTTCTTTCCATTTATTCTCACCTCTTTTTCCTACACGCTTAAGGGGCTTGAGCACTCTATTGCCTGCTTCAGTTTTGTCAAATATTACATTTCCTCTTGCACATACATTTGAACGATATGTCTCAAATTTACCATTTTGCGAAAGCAATTTGTAGCTATCTTTTATACTGGTTGCATATGGAAGCCATGGATCTGTTGAAAGAAGATTATATGGATTCCCCAATACACGCACCACCTTGTCTGTTTTGGCATCTACTTTAACACGAACACCACATTGAGTAGTGCATCCAATACAGGTAGATGGCACAACCTTAAACTCTTTATTTGGAATAAATTCATCATTTAAAAAACTGTATTCTGCATTTTGAGAATTGAAATATATACTATCTTTTGCTAGTTCCCCTTTGTTTGATAGCGTTGCTACAGCTCCAAGTGTCTCCTTGTATCCAGCGACCGATGCTGCAGCTGCTACCGCACCTGAGCCCAATAAGAATTTTCTTCTACTTTTTTGCATGTTCTACTCCTTCATAACCTTCATAACAATCTTCCATCTCCTCATCCCAAGGAAAAATCAAAAGCACAGCACTTACAAGTGCAAAAAATATTCCCCAGTTAGACAATACGGCTACTATACTATCTTGCCCAAACATAGGTGGTGTATAATGTAAAAATCCAGGGGTAGTTCTGGGGATTTCTTGACCGCCTATTACGGTATTCCATCTGAAGAGCCAAACTCCTACAGCTGTGACAATCCCACCAAAATAGACAACTGAGGGTATATATCTAAGCTTTGTAAACCCAATAATCATAGGGATAAATAGACACAAAACATAATCTATCCAAAGAGTATCACTAAAGTGCAGATTGAAATAATTATACAATCCATACTTTTCTCCATTTGCAAATGTTAGAGAGAATGTAAGCCATAAAAATCGCATTACCAAATCCGAAACAATAAACCAAGATAAAAGCCTAGCTAATGTTGCTACCATATCTTTGTCGACTCTCTTTCTCTCAGAAAGAAATCTCTGAAACAATGGAATCAATATCAACAAAAGACCTGTCCCAGAGACCATTGCTGACGCCAAAAAGATTATTGGCATCAGTGGTGTATGCCACATAACATTTGCGTGCACGGCACCCAAAATATATCCAGTATATCCATGAACTGCAAGAGCCAATGGGATACCTATTGCACCCAAAATAAATCCTTTTCTATGATCTTTTGCAAGTGCTTTTTCGCTAGTGTCCATATTGCCAAATGTAAATAAGGTATTAAATGCTTTTGCAATACCACTACTATTTTGTGCCTTTTTAACAAAATAAACACGATAGAGTGCTTGAGCCTCAAAAAATATAAGTATTGGATATGCCATTAACAATAATCCACCCCACTTCATTGGGGATGTAGGAAAATTTTCCCATCCATACATAAAAAAGTTTAAAACTCTACCTGGTTGCCTCAAATCATCTATAAGATTCAGTGGTGCAGCGACCAAAAGCACAAATGCCATCAATAAAGATATTCCAGCAATCGGCTTATACTTTTTCCAACCAAAAACATGGGCGAAGCTTGATATTATAAATGCGGCAGCTGAACTACCGGTAAACCAAAAATAATTTGGCACATCAATTCCCCATGGTTTGGCAACTGTAATCGATGAAATCAATGTAGAAAAATGCTGTAAATTATCCATTGTCCTGTCCTCCTGCTCTGGCCTTTGACCACTCTTTTTTGAATCCCTCTTCAGCCTTAACAATATCATCTAAACTTTGCGTAGAAGAGGAAAGCTCTTGAAGTTTAGAATCCAAACTGATATAAAAT
>JALSSQ010000205.1 GCA_026984165.1 Sulfurovum sp. | reverse complement strand
CGGTGAAGTAGCATTTAGGCTCTATGATACCTATGGTTTCCCATTAGACCTTACGGAAGATATGCTTCGTGAGAAAAACATCAAGCTGGATATGGACGCCTTTCATACCAAGATGGATGCCCAAAAAGCACAGTCTAAAGCAGGCTGGAAAGGTACAGGAGATGCAGCCACTACAGGAGACTTCAAAGCACTTAAAGAGAAGTTTGGTGTCAATGCCTTTGTAGGGTATGAAGGTACTACGGCTACAGCGAAAGTGTTGGCACTGTTGGATGAAAATTTCAAAGAGACACAAAGTATCGATGGCAAAGGCTGGGTACTGCTTGATAAAACACCATTTTATGCAGAGTCTGGCGGACAAGTGGGAGATAGAGGGAAATTAGAAATTAGAAATGAGAAATTAAAAATTGATGTGTTGGATACGAAGAAATTCCTAGATATGAATTTGTCTGAAGTTGAGGGGAAGCTTTCTGTGGGGGATGAGGTCGAGGCTGTGGTAGATAATAGCCGTGCTGAGATAGAGAAGCATCACTCGGCAACACACTTGCTTCATGCAGGGCTGAGAGCGGTTTTGGGTGAGCATATTGCACAGGCAGGTTCACTCAATGATGACAAGCGTCTGCGTTTTGACTTCTCTCATCCACAGGCGATGACAAGCGAAGAGATACAAAAAGTAGAAGATTGGGTCAATGACAAAATCAGTCGCGCCTTGCCAAGAGAGACAAAACTCATGAGCATAGAAGAGGCCAAAAACTCAGGTGCCATGGCACTCTTTGGCGAGAAGTATGGTGAAGTGGTACGTGTGGTAAGCATGGGTGATGCCTCTGTGGAACTTTGTGGTGGTACTCATGTAGAGAATGTCTCGCAAATAGGTCTTTTTATGATTACCAAAGAGTCAGGGGTGAGTGCAGGCGTGAGACGTATAGAGGCTATCTGTGGTAATGCAGCAGTCGAAGCAGTCAAAGCCCTGCGTACTGAGATGAACGCAGTCAAAACTGAACTGAAAAATGTCAATCCTCTAGCAGGTATAGCCAAACTCAAAGAGCAGATAAAAACACTCAAATCTGAACTGCAAGCTGCACAGTCTGCAACAAAAAAAGAGCTTAATGCTACAGAGCTTAAAGGTGCACATATTATTGTAGAAGAGGTAGAAACTGGGGATATTAAAGCGCTGATAGATGAAGCAAAAAACAGATATCCTAACATTGCCATTATGCTTTTTCAAAAGAGAGGTGATAAAGTGATGATAGCCTGTGGTTCCAAAGAGACCTCTATCAAAGCAGGAGAGTGGATAAAAGAGATAGCACCGATACTTGGTGGTGGAGGCGGTGGTCGTCCAGACTTTGCACAAGCAGGCGGTAAAGATGCCTCTAAGATTGCTGAGGCCAAAGCACAAGCCTTGGCATATTTGCAGGAGAATCTATAATGGGTGAATTTTTTGGAAACTATGGACATACGCTTGTATTTTTGCACGTACTCTCTGCATTTATTTGGGTAGGTGGTATGATAGCTATGCGTGTGGCGGTACATCCTGTTATCGCACGTGGTGGAGTGACTGATGCACAAATGTTGCTGAGCGATAAAATAGCAGATATTTTAGAGCCTAAACAAAGACTGGGTATTACTATGCAAGTGGTGGGAAGATTGTTTAATTTGGTACTGCCTTTTATTGTTATCCTTTTTGCTACAGGGCTTATGATGGCTATTTCTTTGGGCGGACATCATGGTGGACTCAAAGACCTGTTTATCTCTAAAGAAATCATCTGGACAATCATGACAGTCAATTATGCTTTTATGTACTACAAACGTGCGACCGCATGGAAGATGTTTAACCAAGGCAAAGTCAAAGAGGCAAAAGCCAGAATGAAATGGATGGCAAATGTACTTTTGCCTCTCAATATCATACTGGGAGTGGTGGCTCTTTGGATGGGTGTGAGTCTTAGAGGACTATAGCAGTGAGTAGGGAGCAGGGAGCAGGTAGTAAGGAGCAGGCAGGAAGGAGCAGGGAACAGGTAGTAGGGAGAAACAGAAGTATCAATGATAGAAAGATATGTTTGTGCTCTCAGTCTGAGTCTCGTGCTTTATTGCTTCGTAAGTTTGGTGTGGATTTTGTACAAAAGTCACCAGAGTATGATGAAGAACAAATTACCACTACAATAGCCAAAGATTTTGTCTATACCGCCAGCAAAGGTAAACTCGAAGCAGCCATACGTGCGTTTGGG
>JALSSQ010000204.1 GCA_026984165.1 Sulfurovum sp. | reverse complement strand
AGAGTATATCTTGGCCAATGGTGGAGCCAAAGAGATGTCCACACTTTATCAAGAGTGGTTAGGGCGTAAAGCAGATGTGAAGAGTCTCATAAAATTGTATGAGATTGATTAATTTGGTGGGTACCCACAAGGGGATATCCCTACGACAAAATTTTTATACATGTAGGGGCAATCCCTTGTGGTTGCCCTTTAAAAAAGGAGAAATCATGCAAGAATATCGCTCTTTAGTTTTCATTATTCTTTCTATCTTCGCTGTCACCCTTTTAGGTGCTTACCTTAGCCCAACCTTTCAAGAACAAAGAGGCTGGCTTGAACTTTTCTTTCTTTTTGGTGGTGTGCTCTTTATTGTCTCTGCCTTAACCATATTTGCAACGCTGGGTTTCTCCTCTTTTGCTATCTACATGGCCATCTTTCTTGCAGCTGTCATCTCTCTTTATGGTATTTTGGGTGCAGTGATTGTTGTGTTACTTACCTATGTCGTATGGGGTTTTGTTTTTGCCATGGAAGTCCTGCTCTTTGATGCAGGTACCAAAGCTGCCAAAGAGTGGTTTCTAAGTCATTACACCTACAAGAGTTTCAAAGCCGAATACTACGCCTTCTACCCCATGCTGGGCATCACCTATCTCTTTTTGGAAATCCTGCCAACCCTCCTCTATAAAGAGTCTATCTTTAGCTTTTCCCCAAAGAGGGTTTTAAAAGAAATGGAAACACTACTTTCATAAATTTCGAAGAAATTTCCTCCATTAATCACGCAACGCGTGCTCTTGTCGTTCCGAACACCCTTGAAAGCAAAGCGATTGGTCCTCGTGCCTGCGGGATTTCATGAGAGGAACGACGATTTTTTTGTTTCGTTTTTTTCTAAAAAAAATGAAAGAGAACAACGCCACAGTTAAGCTGAAAGGAAATACGATAAAGATATAAAAAATGTGTTAGAGTTGTTCTCACACAAAACATGGAAACAAAGAGAAATACCGATATAAAGTAACACAGCTGGAGCTATGTTACTAGACAAAGCCCTACTTCTCTTTTATATATGCTTTCCCACGCTTCGCAGGCAGCTCTTTCTTCCCAAAGCCAAAGAAACGTTTAATACGCTGACAAATCGTAAATGAACCTGTCTCTATACGACATACCTCATCACCCTCATCTTCAGAACCAACAAGTGTTTCTATACGCTCAGGCTGTTTTTTTCCTTCGATGATAAAACGAAGTGCATTGAGACGAATGAACCCTTCTGCATCTTTTTGGTTATAGACATCATCTGCTTCAAATGTAGAGTGCGCTTCAGAATAAAGAGACTTATTTGAACGACGTCCTACAACAGTGACATTGCCTTTATATAATTTTAATTTCACATCACCTTCAACATGCTCTTGTGTTGCATCTATAGCAGCTTGCAACATACGGCGTTCAGCAGACCACCATAAACCGTTGTAGATGAGTTTTGCATACTTTGGCATGAGCTCATCTTTCATGTGTGCTTCTTCTCTATCTAGCGTGATAGACTCAATGGCACGATGGGCTTTAAGCATGATAGTTCCACCTGGTGTCTCATAACACCCACGCGCTTTCATCCCTACCATACGGTTTTCGACGATGTCTATGCGTCCTATACCGTGTCTTTTTCCATATTCATTGAGTTTCGTAAGGATAGTCGCTGGGCTCATCTCTTCACGATTGATAGCTACTGGGTCACCATTTTTGTACGAGATAGTAATGTACTCAGGTGCATCAGGTGCTTTTTCTGGGCTTACAGACCATAACCACATATCTTCTTCTGGCTCTGCATAGGGGTTTTCCAAATGTTCACCCTCGTAAGAGATGTGAAGCAAGTTTGCATCCATAGAGTAAGGTTTTGCCTGCCCTTTACCGTCGATGTCGATGCCATGCTTTTTCGCATACTCCAGCAACTTCGTACGAGAGTTCAAGTCCCACTCTCTCCACGGAGCGATAACCGCGATGTCTGGGTCAAGTGCTAGGTATCCAAGTTCAAAACGTACTTGGTCATTCCCTTTTCCTGTAGCTCCATGAGAGACTGCATCTGCACCTGTTTGGTGTGCTATCTCTATCTGCTTTTTAGAGATGAGTGGACGTGCGATAGAGGTACCAAGCAGATACTCACCCTCATAAATAGCATTGGCTCTAAACATAGGAAATACAAAGTCTTTGACAAACTCTTCACGTAGGTCAAGTATGAAGATGTTTTCTTCTTTGATACCCATATCCAAC
>JALSSQ010000203.1 GCA_026984165.1 Sulfurovum sp. | reverse complement strand
GATATGATGACTGTCTCTTCACTCAATACCAAGATCAAGTCGCTTTTGGAGGCGACTTTTATGCATATTCTTGTAGAAGGGGAAGTCGCTTCAGTCACTTACCATACCTCTGGACATCTCTATTTTTCCATCAAAGATGATAAGAGTTCGATTAAATGTGTGATGTGGCGTTCTTCTGTGTCGCGTATGAAGTTTCGTATTGATAAAGGAATGCATATTGTTGTGGAGGGTTCTATCTCGGTCTATACCCCTAGAGGAGAGTATCAGTTTCAGACAGTACGCATAGAACCTTTTGGGAAGGGTGCATTGGCATTAGCCTATGAACAGCTTAAAGAAAAACTTCAAGAAAAAGGTTACTTTTCTAAAGAGAGAAAAAAGCCTATACCTAAACATATACAAAAAGTAGCATTGGTAACAGCCAAAGATTCTGCTGCTTTACATGATATGTTGAAAATCATTGAACAACGTTGGGCACTTTTGGATGTGACTATTGTCGATACCTTGGTGCAAGGTGATCAAGCTGCTCCACAAATAGCAAGGGCTTTACGGTATGCAGATAGTTTAAATGTTGATGTCATAGTAGTTGGACGTGGGGGTGGAAGTGCCGAAGATTTATGGGCATTCAATGAAGAGGTGGTTGCTGATGCGATCTATGCAATGCATACCCCAGTTGTCTCAGCCGTAGGACATGAGGTGGATGTGCTTATCAGTGATTTTGTTGCTGATTTACGTGCACCAACTCCTAGTGCAGCGATGGAGATGATACTGCCTGATCAAAATGAAATACTGTATGTCTTGCAAGAACAATATGAACGTTTTTCTGAAGTCATAACGAGTGTACTTTATAGTAAAGCACAAAAGATACTTCATCAAGAAGAGATGATACTACGTCTTTCTCCTACGCAACATTTATTAAGGTTTGAAATATCGTTTGGAGAGTTATTGACACAGTATTCTAAGGTGATAGAATATAAAATGGATACGTTTATGCAAAAACCTATAAAATTGATAGAGCATCTTCACTACACCATGGAATTAATGTTTAAACGAAAGAGTGAGCATCTAAGTGGCTTGGAGCAGCGTTTTGTCTTGCAAAATCCAAAATTACAAACCAAAGAAGGCTGGGCACAAATATCTTATAAAGAAAAAAAAGTGAGCTTAGAGCATTTGGAAATAGATAGAAAATTTATTTTAAATGATGAAAAAATGCGTGTTGAAGCGTTATGTTTGAGTAAAACAAAGTATTAAAATGTTTTACTGACTTCAAAGGCTGATATGATATAATCATTCATAAGTAATTGAAAGGGAGAATGGATAGTGATATGAACGGTAATGTGATGAATCATATACCATTAGAAATTTTTGTATTCTCTCTTATGAGCATAATTCTTCTTGTCTATTATTAGCGTTCTTCTAAAGAAAGAAAATCTTTACTTCATGCAGTACAGAAAAAGAAACAATATTTCAATCAATGTTTGAATTTCAAAAATTATTAAGGTAGGGAAAAATGAATATAACAGTATTGGTATTGGCTGTAAGTGCGATTATAATATTGGCAGTGCTTGTATTCAATATGCGTGTTAAAAAAAAGTTACAGACGCAAGAGGAAGAATTAAGATTATTTAAAAAAGAAAAAGAGTATGCAAGTGAAGCAATGATTGTGCTTTCAGAAAACTATGAAATCGTTTTTGCAAATCAATCTGCTAAAATGCTGTTTTCATTAGATAATCAATATCATAAAATACCAAATGCTAAAAGAATAGAACTTAAAGTAGATACTTCAGAACCAAAAGATTTTTTTGAAGCTTTAAAAGAAGCATCAGATAAAAGAGAAGATACTTTTCATCTTCAAAATGTTTTACTTGTCATTAATTCTAAAATGAAACAGGTAAATATCTACATGGATAAAAGTGAATGGAATACAGATAAAACCATGACATGTATTATAGATATGCAGGCTGTGGTACCGAAAGAATCAAGATTAATACGAAAAGAGGGTACAAATGATTTTTTTACGGGACTACCTAATCAATTTACTGCTTTAGCAGAGATAAATGCTTTAGTGCTTAAGAGACAAAAAACATCTGAAACATTTACACTTTTTTTATTGGGTATTGATCATTTTGAGGAAATTCAAACAACTCTTGGTATTCATTTTTCGAATCAAATTATTAAAGATATTGCCGAATATTTTAAACGACAAAATAATGATAATATGCAGGTTTATCGTATGGAT
>JALSSQ010000202.1 GCA_026984165.1 Sulfurovum sp. | reverse complement strand
TATACCTGATTTGAAAAAAATTGATATTAAATGTTCAAAAAATTGTAAATGCTGGGAATTTATTGAATCCTTAAAGATACCTCTATTTGGAGAGAATAATAGTAAATTGATTTGTGATACTTATATGAATAAATTTATAGATTTAACATATGATGAATTGACTGCGATTGAAGGCTTAGGGAATGATAAAGCTAATGCATTTATAGCATATATGAATAAAAATAAAAATGAGGTTAAGCAATTATTAGATAAACAAAACCCTATATTTGAAGAGAAAATAGAAGCCAAAGAAAACCCTTTTAAGGACAAAACTGTGGTACTCACAGGTACGATGTCTGTAAGTCGTGGTGTGGTCAAAGAGATGTTAGAGAAACTTGGGGCAAAGGTGAGTGGTTCTGTGTCTAAAAAGACTGATTATCTCATCTATGGTGAAGATGCAGGGTCTAAGTATGATAAGGCTGTGAAACTTGGAGTTGAGAGACTTACGGAAAATGATTTTAGAAGTAAAATTTAAGTTTAAATCTATAGTTAAAATCAGATACAAATGCTATACTAGTAACGTATTTTAGGTACTTATATAATATTTATGATATAATAAACCAAATTTTAAAAATTGGTTTATAGGATTTTTATGGCTAAAAATATCATTGAAAAACCACCATTTCATTTTGATGAAGTGTTGTTGTCAAAATCATTGCTTGATATGAAGTACATATTACGCTATAAAGAAGTCGATGATAAAGGAAGATACCTTTATTGGGATCAGTTTCAGTGGCGTGTAGATGAGAATGATGACCCTAAAAAAGCGTGGTTTGCCACTAAATTTGCAAGAGCAGCAAAGCTAAAAAAGATTACACTATATGATAAGAGTGATAAACCTTTCTCTTTTTGTATGCCCGATACGCTACAAGCAAAACTGTTTAAAATTTCAAATTTGGCAGGACAAGGAATAATTCCTCACCATTCTATTAAAAGTCAATATCTTATATCTTCATTGGTTATGGAAGAAGCGATTAGCAGTTCTCAGTTGGAGGGTGCATCTACCACAAGAAAGGTGGCAAAAGAGATACTGGTCTCCAAAAGAAACCCTAGAACCCCAGACGAACAGATGATTGTGAATAATTATTTGCTCATGAAAGAGATACAATCTATAAAGGATGAAGCCTTAACCGTAGATATGATTTTATCTTTGCATAAAATAGCGACAAATCATACACACGATAATGATAACATCGCAGGGCAACTTCGTAAGAGTGATGATATAGTCATCATGGATATGGATGATAATATTTTACATCAACCACCTTCATTTTCTCTATTACCAAATAGGCTGAAAAAGTTATGTAACTTTGCCAATGAAGCACATACAGGAGAAGATGGCAGTGTTTTCATCCATCCCATAGTAAAAGCGATTATTTTGCACTTTATGATAGGGTATGAGCATCCTTTTTCAGATGGCAACGGTAGAACAGCTAGGGCGTTGTTTTATTGGTTTATGCTCAAAAGTGGGTTTGACTATTTTGAATATATCTCTATCAGTAAATTTTTAAAAGAGGCACCCAAAAAGTACAGTATGTCCTACCTCTATAGTGAGATAGACGATAATGACTTGACCTATTTTATCTACTATCAAGTAGATATGATTTTAAGAGCGATAGATGATTTGTTGGAGTATCTACAAAAGAAAAGTGTAGAATATGAAGAGATTACGAACCTTTTAAAAGATTCATCTTTAAATGAACGGCTGAATTTTGTGCAAAAAGATATTGTTAAAAAAGCGATTAAAAATCCCGGTAGGGTTTTTACAGGACTTGAAGTAGCTGCAGACTATGATATAGCACCTACCACAGCAAGGAAGTATCTCAAAGAGTTGGTAGCGTATAAAATACTTGCCAACTATAAAGATGGACGCACTATTGCGTATATTGCTCCTGCTAATTTGGGTGATATTTTGAAGGAGAGGTAGATGAAGAGAGACAAAGAATTAGTCAAACAAATTAAGCTAGAAGATATGAAGATAAAAGAGAAAATATGGCTAAAAGAAAACAAAGAAGCAATAGACAAACAAAATGAACGTATAAAAAAACACGGTTGTTTTTCTGATGAACACAGGAGATTTTGATGAGACTAGACAAATACCTGGTAGATGAGGGTTACTTCGAGAGTAGGAACCGTGCGAATGATGCCATTAAGACTGGGCTTGTGACAGTGGATGGTAAGAAGGCTAAGGCTTCGGCTAAAGTAGAT
>JALSSQ010000201.1 GCA_026984165.1 Sulfurovum sp. | reverse complement strand
CTTTTTCTTGCATCATTGCAACAACATTTTTGTCACCCACCATTGAACGATACAATACCAATCCATTATCTGATAAATACTCATCAAGTCCCTGATTACTCATCACTGTAGCAACCATACCATCACCTTTCAATGTACCTTGTTCCTTCGCATACACTGCTAGAATACCCATCAGTTTGTCCCCATCAATCTGTTGACCCTGTTCATCTACCATAACCAATCTATCTGCATCTCCATCCAATGCCAAACCTATATCTGCACGTTTGTCCAATACAACTTTTGCAAGATTTTCAGGATGCATCGCGCCACACCCTTCATTGATATTAAAACCATTTGGTTGATTTGCTATGACAATAGTTTCTGCACCCAATTCCTCAAGTACTGTAGGGGCAACAATATATCCTGCTCCATTAGCACAGTCGATAACAATCCTTTTCCCACGTAATGTAGTAGTTTTAGGAAATGAATTTTTAATATGCACAATATACCTGCCAACCACATCATCTATTCGTTTGGATTTTCCAATACTTTTTCCTGTGACCTGTGCAGCATTAATTTGTTCATCATCTTTAAATATTGCTTCTATTTCTTCTTCTCGTTCACGGTTTAATTTATTACCAAACCAATCAAAAAACTTAATACCATTATCCGGATAGGAATTATGGCTTGCAGTAATCATAATTCCCGCATCACACCGCATGTTTGCAGTTAAAAAGGCAATAGCAGGTGTAGGCATGGGACCTATTTGAATCACATCAAATCCAACTGCTGTCAAACCAGATACTATTGCATTTTCTATCATGTACCCACTACGTCTTGTGTCTTTACCTACCAATATCTTATTTGTTCTAGAAAATTTTTTAAAATATATACCTGCTGCCATAGCCAAGCGCATGACATTCATCGCCGATATCTTCTCTCCTGCTTTTCCTCTGACACCATCAGTTCCAAATAATTCCAAAATATATCCTTTATCTATTGTATAAAATATTATGCTAATTTTAGCCGAAATTCATTAATATTAAAGTTAAGTTCAATTTTAATAAATATTTAAACTTTTTTAAGATATCATTCGCGAACTATTTTCACTCTATACAGAGCAATAATAATATCCAGAAATTAAGGAAATATCATGGCAAACAACAAATCAGCAAAAAAACGTATCTTGGTTACTGCAAAAAAAACAGAAAGAAACAGATACTACAGAACAAGAATTAAAAATATCGTCAAATCTGTACATGAGGCTGTAGAAGCATCTGACAAAACAGCTGCAATGGCAGCATTCAAAACAGCAAACAAGACTATCCACTCTTTAGTAAGCAAAGGGTTCATCAAAAAATCAACTGCTGCTCGAAAAGTAAGCCGTCTTCACAAATTGGTAAATAACCTAGAGGCATAGCTTTCATCTCTCTTTGTCCTTAGACTGACCTCTAAAGGTCAGTTACCCTATAATATCTACAATCCAACACAAAGTTTGTACCCATGTTCAAAGAAAAATTACAACCATTTATAGATCGATACGATGAGATCAATACCCTTCTCTCTTCTCCGGATATCGCTTCAGATATTTCACGAATGACAGAACTCAGTAAAGAGCAGTCAGGACTCGCATCGCTTGTCCAAAAGGCAAAACTTTACATCAAAACTGCTGAGGCCATTGCCGAAAACAAAGAACTCTTAAGTGATCCCGAATTAGGCGAACTTGCAAAAGAAGAACTTTCAGAACTAGAACCCATGCTTCCACAACTTGAAGCAGAGATAAAAGTGCTTATGCTCCCAAAAGATAAAAATGATGATAAAAATATTATCTTGGAACTCCGTGCAGGAGCAGGTGGTGATGAAGCAGCACTTTTTGTTGCAGATGTTTTTCGTATGTACTCTCGCTATGCAGAGCAAGTCGGATGGAAGATAGAAATTATGTCATCGTCCGATGGTACAGCAGGTGGATACAAAGAGCTCATCGCACAAATCAACGGTGACTCTGTTTATGCAACGCTTAAATACGATGCAGGAATCCATCGTGTTCAACGTGTGCCAGAAACAGAAACACAAGGACGTGTACATACCTCCGCTATCACGGTGGCTGTCATACCAGAGGTCGATGATGTTGAGATAGACCTAAAACCCAATGATATTAAAATGGATGTTTATCGTTCCAGTGGCTGTGGTGGGCAATCGGTCAATACAACAGATTCAGCCGTACGTCTGACTCATATTCCTACGGGTATCGTAGCTGCCATACAAGATGAGAAATCACAACACAAAAACAAAGCCAAAGCGATGAAAGTGCTCAAAGCCAGAGTCTATGAAGCAGAACTTGAGAAGCAACTTGCCCAAACATCAAGCCAAAGAAAACTCCAGGTAGGTACAGGTGCACGTTCAGAAAAGATACGCACCTATAACTACCCACAAAACAGATTAACGGATCATCGTATTGGTCTTACCCTCTATGCACTTGATGATATCATGAACAACGGCAACCTTAATCTCGTTTTTGAACCACTCATTGCACACGCCAGAGCAGAAGCCATAAAAGAAGCAGGACTTTAGGCAATGTCACCATTTAAGCAACTTCAATCAAACAATGATATAAAAGAGATACTCAAATATGCCTTTGATGCAGATTTGGATATCTCTGGCTCTTGGGGATACACACAGGCACTTGCGACCATTATCCATAGCGCCAACACCCCTTTGGCACAATTTGAACATATGTTTGCCTCTATGCGTGCCTATTTAGAGATGAACATGACTCAAGAAGAGGCATCAAGATATGGAAGCATTAACCTCAATGAAACAAAAAGAGAGCGCATATCAATAGAGAATCTAGCCTATGACAAAGTTATCTATACTATATCTGCCATCAAAGAGTCTGATTACAATGCGTTTATCAACGAATACAAAGAAGGTTACGGTCAAAAAGATTTTGACCTCTCTGCGCATTTTCAAAGAAGAGAAGAAGCGACACTTAAAAGAGAAGTAATACACTGGTTTGAAGTGAATCAAACACTTGTATAAATCTTAAAACTAAATACTACATTTTTTTAAATACATTATTTAATCTTAAAAACTTTCAAACAGCAAAGCTGTTTGAAAAAATCAACTTATTTGATTTTTTTAGTTGCGAAGAATACTTCACCCTTGAGTTGCGTATAAGTGATTTTAAGTTCATCACCTTTTTTCCCATGAAACTTAAATTTAATCAATGGATTTTTAGATAGAAACTGACTTGTTGATGCATCATATACAACTTTGTCACCTACAGTACCAGTAATATGTGTAATAAAGTTAGCCTCTTTTCCTTTTTTCTTTGCTTGATCATAAGTAAGCATATTATGAGAAATAGCAACTTTTGCTTTGACTACGCCGTCTTTTTCTTTTGCTTTGATTTTCATTTTTGCTTCAACAGGTGCTACTGCTGCAGCTGGAGCTGCTGCCTCAGTCGCAGGAGCTTTTGCTTCCTCGGCATTAATCATAGTTACCATAAATGCTACACTTGAAAGTGTTAGAATTAGTTTTTTCATTTAGTTTCCTTTATATCTTAATAATATTATGTTGTTGATTGCGAAAGGATTAACCTTCACATCCACCTAATGCCACTTCTAATGAAAGCTTTTTAGAATAAATTTTTCCATCTTTACCTTCAACAACTGCTGTGATAGCACCAGATTTTTTCATTTTTATTTTTAATGAATAATCCGCTTCAGAGCCTTCTACAACATTATACACAATCACCAATGCTTCAGGGTTAGCATCCTGTAAAATGGCTATAGACTTTGCAGGAATATCTGTTTTTACAGATACTGGTATTGCTCCACCATTGCTTGCTACTTTTGGTGCTTTAAGTTTAATCTCATCACTTTCAACAGGCTTTACATCACCATATAATGCTTTAATCGCTGCTTCTACACCTTTTTCTGTTGGTGTTTCACCATTGTAAACATTTTTTGTTGTCCATGCCTCTGGCTTTTCTGCTCTATAATCTGTTGCATTTGCACTCATAGTCAATGCTGCCAAAGCAACGAGACTTAAAATACTTTTTTTCATGTAATTTCCTTTCTTTATAATAATAGGGTTGAGTAGCATTTTAGCCCAACTCATACCCTCATTCTAATATCTTACTGTGTAATAATTGTGATAATCCAGTCTTATTTAGACTGACTTACCATATAATCCACTACCGCTTTAAATTTTGCATCGTCTAATGCCGTTCCACCCTTAGGAGGCATACCGTTGATACCTTTAATACCATTTGTATAAACTGCATCGATACCTTTTTTAAGTACCGCTGCCCAAGCTTTTTTATCACCTACCATTGGTGCACCCATGGCATCAGTCGCATGACATACAGCACAAGAAGCTTCATAAGTAGTTTTGGCTTCATTGCCACCTGCTGCACCTTCTTTTTTGGCTGGTTTCTCTTTTTTGCTAGAAAGAGGTGGATTAAATACACTGATACCTGCCCCTACAATACGAGCAACTTTTGGTTCACCCTCAAAACAGTTTTTCATACATCTTGTTTTGTTTCCACCAAAGTTCTTAGGATTATCATAAAATTTACGTGCATTCTCAAGTCCATTTTTCCCTTCTATTTTAGGTACAAAACCATCTTTGTTTGGCATTTTTATTTTAAGGAAATTCTCTTTATTGAGCACAAAATCATCATCCAGTTCTTCACCATCAATCTTAATCTCGTTAATAGAAAGAATATATGCTACCAATGCATACACTTCATCATTACTTAATGACATAGGTGCTGGATGAGGCATACCTGTTTTTATGTACCAAAACAAGGTACTCGCATATGGCCAGTATGAACCGAAGTTACGTTTTGGACCATCATCATCCGGATGAAGTCTTTGAAGTTTTAATGTCTCATGAATTTCATAGGCATTACCCTGTTGTAAAGCTGGATAACCTGCTCCACCGGCACCAAAGTCAAAGTGACATGAAGCACATTTTGCTTCATATATCTCGTCACCCTCTTCTACAGAACCTTGACCATCTGGAAGACCAGTACCATCATACATTACATCGATATCCCAAGCTTTCATTTCATTCGCCGTAGCAGGTCTGCCAAATTTGACATCTTTGTATGCTTTTTGTGTATTCACATAATACTCTGATGTTTTGCCATTTTTTACAGGATATGCCATACCACCATCAATTACTTTTTTACCATTGGCATAAGTACGGGATGCGTCACTTGCTGCCATCGCAGAGACAGAGGCTAAAGCCACAACTGCAACTGTCGATATTACTTTACGATAAGATTTGAACATTATGTACCTCTCCATTCTCTTTAATTTCCCATGTATGGATACCATTTCTATGATAAACGCCTTCGATACCTACAGCATCTCTCTCTTGCTTAATACTTGGTTGTACATATCCAGCATCATCTCTAGCACGACTAGAAAGGAACAATGGTTTACCGTCATATTTATAGATAAATGAGAATCGTGTCCAAGACTTAGGAAGTACAAGACCTTTGAGGCTTGCCTCAACCCAATTTTTCCCACCATCAAAAGAGATATCAACACCTTCAATCGTACCAAATCCAGACCATGCAAGTCCTTCTATTTCAACCACATCACCTTTCTTAAGATCAGTCCATGGTTTTTCAGGACATGGAGAAGTAATCACTGAGTTTACCTCATTCGCATAGAAATGCTGAATAGCTTTACCGTCTTTTCTAAGCGCTGTATATTTTGCTGTCTCTTCTTTACAGTAGTAAGGCTCAGACGCGAACTCTAGTCTTGCCAACCATTTTACACAAAGGTTACCTTCCCAACCTGGAACGAGTAATCTTATAGGGTATCCTTGCTCTGGACGTAATGCTTCACCATTTTGTCCCCAAACAATCATCGCATCATCAAGTACTTTATCAATAGGTACCGTTCTACCCATATGAGAACTGTCTCCACCTTCTGCAAGCATCCAACGCGCATTTGGCTTAAGCCCAAGATCTTTTACAATATCTTTAAGATATACACCTGTCCACTCAGCACAAGACATAAATCCTTTTGCAAACTGGATAGATGGGAACTGAGGGTTTCTCCACTCTGGTCCACCATTGGCAGGACATTCGATAAAGTGAATTCTTGTTACACTTGGATATCTTTTAAGTTGGTCCATAGTCAATACTATAGGTTTTTCTACAAGTCCATGAATCATAAGTCTGTGCTTATTAGGATCAATATCTGGGGTACCACCATGATGACGATTAAAGAAAAGACCATTAGGGGTAATAATACCGCTTAGATCCTGAAGAGGTGTCACCGCAATAGATGCTCTCATATTCCCAGAAGACAACAACTCCGTTGTTCTTCTTGTTACATTACTCTCATACTCTGAAGGCTGACCATACAAATTATAGGTTACAGGTTGTCCCCACTTTGTTGCCCATGGCTGTTCTTCCATGATTGCAGGATCATCTTCTGCTTTTACTTTCACTGGTGCCATCACGCTTGCCGCGGCTAATGCACTCACAGAATAAGCTGCTGTTTTCTTAAAAAAGTCTCTTCTACTTGACTGTTCAGAGACTTTTTTAGATACATTCATACTCTTATTCATAGTTCCTCCTTGATTTATTTTAAAATGACGTAGTTATTTATGTATAAATTGTCATGTGCCTTAGATTATATAGAAATAAAATAAATCTAATAAGTAAAATTATCAATTCTTTTCATTTGACACTTGATATATATCAATATTGTAACAATGACACCTTCACAATATCAATAAAATATATAATTATTATCAACCAAATACTATGTATATAGTAAATTTTATTTCTTAAAAGTATTATTATGTTAGCATACAAAAAATAAATGGAGAAATAATGACAAAACAGATTGAAGGCAAAGTCATCTCACTCTTTATCTCCCATCGAGAACAAAAAAAAAGAGTCCAAAAAAGTTCTATCATTATCGATAGTAAAGGCATACTTGAAGATAAATTTTACCATACAGATCTCCAACGTTCCATTCTCATAACCTCTATAGATAGTTATACCCTTATGAAAAAGCATAATATTCAAACCTCATATGGTATTTTAGGTGAAAATATACTCATAGATTATAACCCTTACCATCTGCTATCAGGCACAAGAATGCGCATAGGTAACACGCTTTTAGAGATAAGTCAAAACTGTACAATATGTAATCATCTTTCAGCCATCGATGAGTCTTTACCCGATCTACTCAAAAAAGACAGAGGTATTTTTGCAAAAGTTATAAAAGGTGGGGTTATAAAAGAAGGAGACAGTATCTCTCTTGAAGAAGTATAAGACCAAAGAGGTCCTATACATCAAAATGGCACTTATTTGCTACCACATTTGCCTTTTCCGCATTTCCCAGTTTCCATTTTATTTTCGACTTTAGCTGGTGTAGCAGCAGTTGTTTTTCCAGTAATTTTTGCAAGAATTTTTTCAAATTTATCTTGTGCATCAAGCAATACATCAAGAGATGGTTTATCTGTTATGTTTAATGCACTAATCCACTTATGTACAGTTGGGAAACCCATATGAATGACATTTTCATTTTTTGCTTTATAAAGGTACATTGTACATGGTGCTAAAGCCCCTGCTTCTGGATGTTTTTGAGAAACAGTATAGATGACTTTTATTTTACAAATAGAGTACGCATCATAAAAACTAAATGTGTCTTTATCATGCTCATCTAAATCATAGTTTAAATCCACAAATGCAGGGCTCACAAAACCATTAGGTGCCAGTTCACCTTCAAATTTCATCTCCAAATCATCTTTTTCATCTTCCCATTCACCACCTACTTTAAACGATGCTTCATGCACAAGTGGACCTTGTGGTGCTTTCATTTTATAGGGCATAGTCTCGAAATGACCTTTTGGCATAGCTGCCTTGAGTGCATCTTCTATACTTTTACCCAAAGATACAAGCGCTGCATTATCAGCAGGCACACCTGTCATAGCAGCATATCCGGCTGTTGAAAGCGATGCTACAGAAATTGTTTTTTTACCTTTGGCAGTATAGATTGACATACTAAGAGGAGAAAACAATCCTATCTTAGGATATTTTTCCAATAAATTTAAAACAGTATCTTTTTTCCAAAGTATCATCAAGTTATATACATCATAATATTTTTCTTTGAAATCACGTTTAAAAGGTCCTGTCATATCGTTGTTTGCTTCCACCATAAAACCTGCTTTTTCAAATGCAGCTTGTATCGTTTTCGCTGTTATCTTTCCATCGGTATTATCTGCTGTAAATACTCTTATATGGTTTGCATCAGATACTGCTGGAGTGTTTTCTGCTTTCGCAGGTGCTGCTGTAGCCATAAGTCCTGTCGATACCAAAAATGTCAGTATCAATCCTAGTGAGAATGTTTTCATTGTAATCCTTTGTATTGTATATTGAACAAGTACATTATTATAGCCCAACTTTATTTAAGTAGTCTAAGTACATTGTAAAAAAGAAAAGTGAAGTGTTAGTGAAATACTAAGTTGTAGTCTAACAAAGAGGAAACCTCTTTGTTAAATGATTTTAAAATCTATATCTAATGTAAAATCTAACATCTTGTGCTTTTTCTACTATAGATGGTGCCATCGCTGCAGCAAGTCCTGCAATTGCGGCCTGCTGTTGTGTAGCCCCTGCTCCTATTAGATTACCTATAACACCTTGAACTGCTCCATTAGGTGTACCTGCAATAAATGAACCCATATCTGCTGCTGTAAGATTCGCTCCACCTGCTTGTGCCCATTGAGCTGCACCCGCTTTTATATCAGAGATTTTAAATGGAGTCCCTCCTGAAGCAAAGAAGCCATTACTACCTGTGTAATCATAGTTAATCGATGTATATCTGATTTGTGCAGATAGTGCGTCAGTTAACTGATAAGTAAAGTATGTTTCCCATGCATCACCACGTGCAGCCAATTTAGACCCTGCAAATGTATCTTCAGCATAATCGTAAGATCTCCAATACTTGCTTCCATGGTTATATTCAAGACCAAATTTACCGTTTTCTGTTACAGGTACTTGTGTTCCTAACCAATAAGATGTACCACTTTTAGCTTCGCCAGGATTTGCACCAAAAACACCAAAAGGTGTTGTTAGCCCTAACATCTGCTGTCCTGCATCAGGATCTGTTTTGCTCCATGCAAAAGAACCAAATACTTTCGTATCAGCCAAAATTCCGTCATCTCCTAATCCATCAACCAATACAGAAATCGCTGCACCATACATGTTTCCTACTTGAGAGAAACCGGCTGGGCCATTAGAACCAACTGGTGCCCCTTGCGATTCAGCAAACGCTTGGAAAAAAGTTGGACTATCAAAACCTGGCATATCAAATGCTTTAAACGCTGTGGTTTTTACAATAAACTGACCATCATTATACGGTTCAAAAATAAATCCACCAAGCTTTGTATCTTCAAGTTGTTGCGCATCGTTTTGATAGTCTGTTGCAGAAAGATTACCTAATCTAGGTGCTGCATTGGTAGAACCTTGTCCCATACAAAGTTTAAAACTCATGCCTGGAACACCTGTCACATTTGAGAGATCTAACTTAGAACTTAACCCATCAAAATTAACGTTAATTATATGCCCAAGTGGAGATTGTGCGGCATCATCGTTTCTAAGGTTTGCTAAGAATCCGCCTGTTGACGGTCTTCTACCAATAGAAAATGTCCAAGGAATATCTGCACCAAAAAATTTGTCTCCAAGATAAAGCCAATACGCCTGTCTTACCTTTATTGAATCATCCGTTAATGCTTCATTGCTTACCCAGTCAAAAGTATCAAATCCTGTACCTCTTACACCAAATGGAGTCAACGTTGGATTTTTATTTTGTCCAAATTGCGCACCAAATGCCTTATTATACGAAAGTTGTCCCTTGAACACATTTTTAGGATTAGGTGCATATGCCATGTTTAACCAAAGTCGATTTGACATAAGATCATTTTTACCTCTTGTACTGCCATCAGCCATATCATAATTAATATAATCAATCTCTGTTCGAAAATCAACACCCCATTTGATATTGTCATTACTATCATGTGATTTAACTTTATTAAGTTTTTTATTTTGCTTCTTAAGTTTAGCTTTTATACTCGATAATTCTGACTCTAGTGAGTTAAGCTTTGCTGCTAATGCCGCATTAGATACTGCATTAGCACTTGTCAATGCCGCTGCCGTCACGAGTGATGCTTTAACAATTGTCTTCATGTTTACTCCTTTTAATTATGTTTGTCCAAAACATGTAACTTATAGTCTAAACAAGTTAAGCTGATTTTAGACTTAAATGAAGTCACAAAAGCCTATAATAAAAAACTTTGTTAACTATTCATTAATAATCATAAATAATATTTACAAAACCTATAGACTTAATAAAATTAGGTTGCTTAATAGCATAAAGATATAGAATTGGCGAGCTTAAAATTAGAAGAATCATACTTAGTTAAAAAGGGGGAAGGTGAAAGTAAAGTGTAGAAAATACTTAAAAGAAGAGAAGTTAGTAATTGTAAAAACTCAAAGTGG
>JALSSQ010000200.1 GCA_026984165.1 Sulfurovum sp. | reverse complement strand
ATAATAAAAAAAGCGATGATGGCTATGGTGTTTTGTTTGATCATATAAGTGCTAGTGATTCTGCTTTAGTTATAGATCAATTAGAAAAAGACAATGTACCATATAGATTAAAAAGTGAAGGCACAATTGAAGTTCCAAAAGAACACTTATATAAAGAGCGTATAGCAGTTGCCGCACAAGGTATTCCTAAAAGCAGTAAAATAGGTTTTGAACTTTTTGATAAGCAAAATTTTGGAGAGACGGATTTTGCTCAGAAGATAAAATACTTAAGAGCACTTGAGGGAGAGTTAGAACGTACTATAATGGGGCTTAACCCAATTGAAGATGCAAAAGTTCATATCGCTCTTCCAAAAGAGAGTGTTTTTGTAGAAAAAGAGACAAAACCTACCGCTTCAGTTATTTTAAAAATAAAAGAAAATAAAAAACTCTCCTCTAAACAAATCAGTGGAATAAAAAATCTTGTTGCCGCATCAGTAGCTAAACTCGATGAACAAAATGTCAAACTTATAGACCAAAATGGTAACCCACTTGGTGCACAAGGAGAAAATGGATTTGAATCTGATATAGTCGCTGCCCAAATCAAATACAAACGTGAATACGAACACGCATATGAAAGAAAAATAGAAAATGTTTTAGCTCCAATTTTGGGAGGAAAACAAAAAGTCGTTGCGAAAGTTACAATTGATTTTGATTTTGAACAAAAAAATACTGTAAGTGAATATTATGATCCAGAGTCAGTCGTACGAAGTGAACAAAGTACAGAAGAGAAAAAAGAAGGTACTTCTTCTAAAAAAACAGGAGGAGTTCCAGGAGCTATAAGCAATATAGGTCCTGTACAAGGCACACAAAAAAATAAACCAAATGGTGAAAAATATGAAAAAAGTTCTACAACAACAAATTATGAGATATCAAAAAAAGTCACCAACACTAAAGGTGAATTTGCAAAAATAAAACGCATCACAGCAGCAGTAGTTGTAGATGGGAAATATAAAACTATCTTAGATGAAAAAACAAAAAGTGAAGACATAAAATATATAGCATTAGATGAAACTGAAATAGAAGCAATCAATAATATAGTTAAAAACAGTATTGGATTTAACAAAAAAAGAGGTGATACAGTTACAGTAAGTAACTTTGAATTTAACCCACTCTCTGCAAATAAACCTAAAGGTGTCTCATCTCAAGTTCAAAGCATAGTACATGATTACGTTAATCCTTTTTTACCTTTGATCAAATATCTTTTAGCTTTCACTCTTTTGTTTGTCTTTTACAAAAAAATCATTTCTCCATTTAGCGAAAGAATGCTCCAGGACTATACAGAAGAAGAAGCGGAGGAAGCAGAAACAGCAATGGAGCAAGCAGGCGAAGAAGATGATGTACTTAAAGAGTATAACGAAGCAAAAAAACGTGCGGAAGAAGAGCTAGGATTAAATAAAGAATTAGATAAAGATGAAATTAAACATGAAGTAATATTAGAAAAAATACGTCATGAAATAGAAAAAAATCCTGATGAAACAGCAAAACTATTAAAATCTATGATAGAAGATGAAAATCAAATATAGCAAGGAAGACTATGCAATCCCTTCTAAATAAAGAGCAGCAAGAAGTATTTGAATCACTTAGTATGCGTCAGAAAATTGCTATCTTTTTAACACAACTTGGAGAAGATACGAGTTCAAGAATATTTGCAAATATGGATATCGAATTGATCACTTCCCTTTCAGCAGAAATAGCAAGACTTGAAAATGTTGATAAACCTGTAGCAACTGCTGTGTTAGAAGAGTTTTTTGCTCTTTTACAATCTAACAATTATATCGTTAGTGGAGGATTTGAATATGCAAAAGAGATTTTATTTAAAACTTTTGGACCAGAGACTGCACAGCAAATTTTAAATCGTCTCTCAAAAGAGCTTGGTGAAGCTAAAAGTTTTAACTTTCTTTCAAAAGTAAAACCCGAACAGTTGGCTGATTTTATTATCTCAGAACATCCACAAACTATTGCTTTGATTCTTGCCCACATGAGTCCTGTTGCAGCAGCTGAAACACTCTCTTTCTTTGAAGATAATTTAAGAGCTGATGTAACTATTCGTATGGCAAATCTTGGTGATATTTCACCAGCTATCATAAAAAGGGTTTCAGCTGTATTGGAAAGTAAACTAGAATCTCTCACTTCTTACAAAGTTGAAGTAGGAGGTCCACGTGCCGTTGCTGAACTACTAAATAAACTAGGTCAAAAAGCAACCAAATCAACTATAGAGTTGATTG
>JALSSQ010000199.1 GCA_026984165.1 Sulfurovum sp. | reverse complement strand
AGACGACCAATAGTAGTTAGAGGTATTTTTTTGAAAAACTGAATTTATACTAGGATTATAAGTATCATAATTAACTATACTCAGCAACTCTTTTTTGTTTGGTAATCTCCAATCAGTTTGACTATTTAAAGACAACGTTTCACAATAATCTATGGCATCTGTCCAATTAGCAGACTTTACACTATCACCATTATCACTGTAGTCATCTTGCCACTCTAGGGTAGTTTTACTGTCAGTAACCACACCATCTGCTTTTGTAAATCTTGGAGTCTCTTCTGCCATACTTAGACTACTAAGCCCTATCATAATCAAAAGGATTGCTTTCATGAATTATACCTACCTTATTTTGTAATTTATAGCTATTTGCGTGTTTAATATGTCCCACAAATGAAGCTTGAACAGATAAGAATGCTCTTATCTCTTCAAGACCCATTTTCCCTTTTTGCCTCTCATACGCTTGTAGATAGAGGGCTTTTTTATATTTAAAATTGTTTACCACTCTCTTTCTCACCAAGGTGTAGTGAGGACGAATAATATACCCTAAAAAATCCAATCCCTCTTTGTTTTCTCTTAAGATATATCTATCTCTAAGTTTCAACTCCAACTCCTTTTCTAAATAATCTACTATCTGTTTGTACTGATACATCAAATCTTTTTTAGAGTCTGCAAAAAGCACAAAATCATCTACATAGCGTAAATATCGTTTGCATTTAAGCTCTCTCTTTACAAAGTTATCAAAATCGTTCATATAAACATTGGCAAAAAACTGGCTTGTTAAATTGCCAATAGGTAAACCTTTATGTTTTGGTACCTTAAAAAGTGTCTTATGTTCTGGCAAATTTTCAAAACTTTTAGAGTCTCCTTTTATGCAGACATTTTGGGTAACATCTTGCCAAATAATCTTATGTACCAAAGTCAACATCTCATGCATCTCTATCTGCGTACCCTCTATTCTATGATAATCAGAGATGATTCTCTTTTTTAGTTTTAAAAAGAGTATCTCTTTATTGATACTATAAAAAAAGCTTTTTACATCCAATTGTAAATAGTATTTACTCCCACACATAAAATGTCTTGCTCGTTTACTTGCACCGTGAATTCCCTTCTTCTTTCGGTTACTATAACTGTCATAAATAAAAAAAGGCTCATAAATCTGTTCTAAAATAGGAACAACAATATGATGCACCACCCTATCTGAAAAATCAGCTGCAAACACCTCTCTAAGCTTAGGAGAGGTAGTCAAAAAGCATACAGAGCGTTTGGGCTTGTATGCTCCTTGGTTTAACAAAGTTTCTAAGTTACATAAGTTATCAATGAGATTTGCTTCATAGTGCAGTGCATTTATGGTATTTCGTTTTCTTCTTCTACACGCTATGTATGCTCTGTATATCTCTTTAAATGTAAACATTATCCTGCCCTCACACAACGCACATTATTGTTATTTGACTTATTGTTGTTGTTCGTGTAGCCATTGTTGAAGTTAACATTCCACGCATTGTTAGTGTTACTTGCATTAGTAGTAGACGACCAATAGTTGTTAGAGGTTTGGTTCTCTTCTTTAGCTTTTAGAGTAAAAATGTTACTAAAAAAGTGTCGTAAACCATATACCACATAGTGGTGAGAGAACCTCACAATATTTTGTTGCACACTCCAAAAAGAATATTTCATCTTTGAACTCTGGCAACAGAACTAAGCCACGCTTGTGCTTGGCGACAAACTTCAAAACTCATTTTAGAACAGTGTTCAAACTGCTTAAAACCTTTAAATATCTTTAATTCCTGTGTCACACGAATAAGCATCTTAACCTCTTCTGCTTTGTCTCTAAGCTTTAAAAGTTCTGCCTCCCTCTCTTTACTCATATTGGCTCTTTGTATCAAAAAGAGTAACTCTTTAGAGTAGTTTCGTAAATCTTCCCCAATGGTATATTTATGGTATTTATCAAACCCCTTCACAATGGTCTCAATATAAACCACCAAGTCTAAAGCCGATTTATAAATGGGTAGATTATCATAGTACAAAGGAACACCTTTTATCTCTTTTCATAATTTTAAAAATCAAAAGTCAAACCTAAAACTTTCAAAAAGCAACAAGTCAAAAATATGCAAATTTATTGTCCTGCCCTCACACAACGCACATACGCGTTATGCGACTTATCGCCGTAGTACGTGTAGCCACCGAAGAAGTCAACACGCCACGCACCGTTAGCGTCACTAGCATTAGTAGAAGACGACCAATAGTAGTAAGGGGTGGTATAATTCACAAAT
>JALSSQ010000198.1 GCA_026984165.1 Sulfurovum sp. | reverse complement strand
GCAAATAGTTGATAAAGAAGGAGGCAATAGGAGGTAGGAGGTAGGAGGTAGGAGGTAGGAGGTAGGAGGTAGGAGGTAGGAGGTAATTTTTCATACCTAACCTTAACTACTCCTTACTCCTTACTCCCTGCTCCCTATTTAGTAATAGAGATATTTTCTTTATGACCCACTTCGCACTGTGTATCTTTATCAAAATCCATTGCTTTTGCATTATCCATCAGTACAGGAACAAAGAACAATGATACAAAAACTGCTGCCACCGTTCCCGATATAAGAGCTACACCTAAGCCTCCAAATACTGGGTCACTAGCCAAAAGTGCTGAACCCAATATAATAGCCACAGCTGTAAGCATAATAGGTTTTGCTCTCGTTGCAGCTGCCACTGCAATAGCTCTACGTTTCTTCATACCATGATACAGCATCAAAGATTTTGCAAAATCTATTAAAAGTAATGAATTACGTGATGAAATTCCTATTAAAGCAATAAACCCAATCAACGAAGTAGCAGTAAGGAAAAAAGTTTCTGTAGTAAACCAGTTGGCAACCCAATGCCCTACAATAACCCCAATAAGAGACAAGAATGAACCAAGCAACACAATACCTGAAATAATAAAACTTTTATAATAAATGACCAACAAAAGGAAGATAAGTACCAATGCCGCAATAAAAGCAGCACCCAGATCCCTAAATGTATCCAATGTCACTTTCATCTCTCCATCCCAACGTAGTAAAAACTTTTCATGCGTATGTTTGTCTTCTAAGTACAAATCGAACATATAGGTTGAGAATGGTGCTTTGGTGACAATATAGCCTTTTGAAAATTTTTCTATCATCGCATCTCTTGCTTCAAGTAGTGGGTAAACTTGTGAGACCATATCCGTCTCTGCCACAACATTAGTCATACGAGAAAGATCTTTATGCATAATCATATAATTTGACATTACTTTTTTAATCGTCACAACTTCAGAAAGTGGTACCATCATACCTCTCATATTCATCAAGTTAAGTGAGGAAAGTTTACTTTGTAAAGCATCTTCGCTTGAAATAGGTAGTGTTTTACTTTCATCATCTAAAACTAAAAATATACCTATTTGATCAGGAGAGTTTTTAGAGTTTTTATGGCCGATAACCATTCCTTCAAAAGCAAGATACAAAATATTGTTTACCTGTTTTACACTTAAACCTGAACGCGCTATTTTCTCTTTATCTGGTATAAGATCATATTTTACAAAGTTTTCATCTGCCATCAAATCAACATCTACCAAACCTTTTGTATTAGACAAAACATCTGCAACATCCACTGATAAATCACGTATTTTAGAGAGGTTTTCGCCATGTACTTCCACCACTATAGAAGCTAGTGTTGGAGGACCAGAAGGCTGTTCTACTAACTTAATATTGGTTCCCCTAACTAATGGTGTACAGGTTTTTTGAATCACTGGTCTTAAACGTTGTACCATTAAAAAAGAAGGTTCTTTTCTATGATGTTTATCTGTTAAATTAACTGAAAGTTCTGCAACATTTTCAGTATGTTTCATACTTGCACCTTTGACAAGTCCAGCATAATCAAGAGGAATACCTTGTCCCAAAAAAAGTTCCATATTCATCACTTCTTTTTCTTTCTTTAAAATATTAATTACACACGAACTCACATGTTTTGTTTGTTCTATTGAAGAACCAGCAGGTGTATCTATATAAATAGAAAATGTATTATCACTCTTCCCTGGTAACATTTTAGCAAGGACTAATTTCGTTGGGAACATCAACAAAGAAAGAAAAAATGCCATCACCGTTAAAACAATCACTAAAGTTTTTGTTGTCTTTTTATCTAAAATGCCATAAATAATGTTTTCAAAATTTCCCATTATTTTTCTCCCTTGTTATGCTTTTGTGTACTACTATGACCTTTCGTTTTATTAAGTAATTTTAAACTCAAATAAGGTGTAAAGATATATGCTACAAACAAAGAAGCAATCAGTGCAACTGGTACATTATATGGAATGGGTTTCATAAATGAACCCATCATTCCTCCCACAAAAGCCATAGGTACCATAGTTAAAATAATAGCTAGTGTAGCAACATTTGTTGGCGCACCAATCTCATCTGTAGCCTCGACAACTAATGATCCCATCTCTTTATCAGCGGCATCATGTGCATGTAGATGTCTATGAATATTTTCAATCACAATAATAGCTGCATCAACAAGTAATCCGAGAGAAAGAAGTAATGCAAAAAGTGTAATCCTATTCATAGTCTGACCTGTCATCCATGCAGTAAAAAGTGTTACTGACAAAATAGCTGGTACAGAAAAAGTAACAATAATTGACTCTCTCCATCCTAGAGCAAAAATAAGCATAATAGCAATAATAACAATCGTAATAATAAGATGCATCATCAATTCATTTACTGCTTCATTGGCTCGTTCTCCATAATCTCTAGTAATCAAATATCCAATCCCCTCTTTTTCAAATTCAGGCTCAAATTCTTTAAGAACTTTTTCTACATCTTTAGAAACAAAAACGGCGTTAGTTCCTGCTAATTTGGCAATGGTTAATGTAATTTGATGTTTTGTGGGACTCAATGTTGCATTTTTATCTTTCTTATAAAGTATTTCAGCTGTCTTGAAATTTTGTATATCTATACCTTCTTCAACATGTGCTACGTCTCGAAGATAGATGGGTGATCCCATGTATTGGGCTACAATCACTGATCCCACATCCTCTACGTTTTCTATGGCATTTTTCACCCCAAAAATAACAAGCTTATTTGTTTTTGTTCTTCCTTTTACATCAGGTACATCTACAGCAACAGACTGTACCGCTTTCATAATCTGCCCTAATGAAAGATGATAAGCAGAAAGTTTGCCCATATCAACAGTGATATTGTACTGTGCCTTACGAGCCCCTTTGAGTGTCGTCTTTGCAACATTTTCAACAGCATTAATATGTTGTTGTACTTTACGTACAACATCAAACATTTTAATATCATCAATTTTACTGCCTTTTTTAGGATAAAATGCTACTGTTACAATAGGAATATCAATATCAATATCGAATGGCTTAATTATTGGTTGCATTACACCTTTAGGCATTTGATCCATATTTTGCATGACCTTGTCATAAAGTTTAAGATTGGAGTCTTCCCTGTTTTCTCCTATGTAATACATTACATTAACTATCCCCACGTTGTCCATAGCCATACCATAGATGTGTTCAATACCATGCACTTCACGCAATTTACGTTCAAGTGGTTTTACAATAATATTTTCTACTTCTTTGGGTGTTCCCCCCGGCATTGCAACAATTACTGCACCTCCAGAAATAGCTATTTGAGGATCCTCTTCTCTAGGCATTATACTTAATGCCATATATCCCATGATCAAAAGAAAAGCACCTAGTACAGAAGTAAGTGGATTATGAAGAAAACCCTTTGCCAAAATACCTGCAATATTGATAACTTTATACTCTTTATTGTTTTCCATAAAAGATCCTTACCTTATAATTATTTTTGCGTACATACCGGGATATACAGAATGCCCCTGTGCATCAAATGACATTTTAATTTTAAATTTATGTGTCATAGGATTTGAGTTTGGAATAATTGATGTTATTTCACCATGAGTGTGCAATCCTATTGAAGGTATTTCAATAGCAATTTTTTTGTGCATGTTGATATATTTCAATTGTGTTTCACTTAGTTCAGCTATGATTTTAAGTTTGCTTAAATCTGTTAGAATAACTGCAGGCATCCCTGGTATTGCCATCTCCCCTTCATTAAGTTTTTTACTAACAATTACCCCTTCATTGGGTGCTGTAATTTTCAAATAACGATACTGGTTTAAAACTTCATCTTTTTTTGCCAATGCTTGATTTACTTGCTCTTGCGATATTTTGATCATATCTTTAAGGTTTTTTGCAGCAAGTTGCAAATTTTCTAATTCAAATTTAGATACCATTTTTTTAGCATAAAGTCTTTTGTGTCGTGCTAAATTGGTCAATACATTATTATATTGATTTCTATTCATCTGTAAAGCAAGTCTTGCTTGAGAAATAGCTAAATCCACTTGTCTTTCAGCAGCTTCAATCTCTTTAGAATCAATTTCATAAATCAATTGTCCTTTTTTGACAATATCACCTTCAGAGACTGCCATTTTTTTCACAAATCCCATATAACGACTGGTCAACATTTTTTGATTATCTGAAACAACAGAACCACTTAAATTAATCTCTACAGCACTAACTATTGTAGAAATAAAAAGCAAAGTTATTAAAATTTTAAAAACATTTTTCATATATCATCTCCTGTATTTAAAATACTATTTAATTCAAATATTTTTGTATTACGTTTGTTTTTTACTGTCAAAAGTTTCAGTAATATTTCTAATTCTTTCGATTGTTTCATAAGCACATCAGAAATTGAAACCAAACCTTCTTTGTAACGTTCCCTGTAATTCTCATACACTTTTTGAGCAAATTTATACTGCTTTTTAAAATTTTTTACATCTGCATCAGAGGATAAAATTTCTGTTTTTAATTTTTTTATTTTTAAAGCAATACCGCTTTTTGCTAAACTTACTTGATTTTCAACCATCATATAATTTACTTTTGCTCGCTCAAGATTTGCAGCATCTACGCCACCATTAAATATATTCCATTTCAACTGCACACCAAAAGTATAAGAATCTTTATCTCGAAAATCATTCCAAAAAGTATTATCTGCAGAACCATATTCGGCAAAAGCACCTACAGTAGGTAAAAAATTTGTTTTTTCTATATTTAATGCCATTTGTGTAATTTTCAAACCAAGTAATGCTTTTTGAATATCAATATTGTTATCTTCAATTGCATGAGAATCTATATGTGGCATAGGAGCCATATCATTTACTGGTTTAATAGAATCAACTTGAGTATCTAATAAAAAAGAAAGAAACTGATAAGCCAAATCCTTATTAAGTTTCGCTTGATTATACATACTTTGTGCCTCAGCTTTTCGTGCCTGCACTTCCAACAAATCAATATTTTGCGCATAACCTTCTTTTTGCATAGAACGCACAATAGACTCTAATCTTCTAATATTTTTTATAATTTTAGAAAGATTTGCAATATAATGGCTCACAAGAGAAATATCATAAAATGCTTTTTTCGTTTGAAATACTTTTTCATTAAGTAATTTTTGTGTATCAAGCTGGCTCATTTTATACATAGATGATGCAATATGCGCATATTCAGAAAGCTTTCCTCCTGTATATATAGGTAGCATATATGACAACTTAGTCTGATAATGGTTTCTGGGATTAGGGTAATTTAGATCATTAGGTGGCTTTGTAAATAAATCTGCTCCTGCCTGTATATCTCCGTTTTGTGCTAATTGAAAATTTTGAAGAAACTCCTGTGATCCAAAATCTCCAAAATTTGCTTCCCTACTTTGTAATTTAAATCCAAAGACATTACCAGCATCATTTGAACGCATTGCTGAAATACTTAAATCCAACTTTCCATAATTATGTCCTTTGGCTGCTTTAGCCTCATAAATCTTCATCTGCTCTTTAAAGCGAGAGACTTTTAATTCCAAATTATTTTTCTTAAGCATTCTCATTGCATCTTTAAGACTTAAGTGTTTGATTCCTGCATAAAGTAGCAATGGCGTTATAACCAATAAAAAAATGATTTTTTTCATAAATATTAAGCTCCCTTACAATTAGTAATTATTATAACCAAAGATAGAAAAATTAGCTAGTATATCTTCATTATCTTGAAGTTAATTTCATGTGATTCTACATAATATAATATTAAATTATCTTTAATATTATATTTAATTATGATAAGTTTTACTGATTATTTTTAAGTAGGGAGAGAGTATCCCTAAACTAGATTTATATACTAGCGTGTGCAACGCTAATACATGCTTTTAACGATGAAAGTTCATCTATAATGTTTTTAGTAACTGTGCCATCTACTCTTACTACTGCCAATGCTTGTTGCTTTGAGTCACGTCCAAGTCTAAAATCTGAAATGTTCAAACCATTATCAGCCATAATTTGTCCAACATTGCCAATCACACCCGGAGTGTCAGTATTACGGAAGAAAATCATTGTACCTTTTGGTTCAACGTCCAATACATAGTCATCAATTTCTATAATACGCTGCACAGTGTCATCAAATACTGTACCAGCTATAGCAATAGTACCATCAACTGTAGTCAATTTAATGCCTACTTTATTGGTAAAACCAGAATTATTTGGTTTGACTTCTTTTGTCACATCAATGCCACGTTCTTCCGCTACAAATTCAGCATTGACATAGTTTAACTGATCACCCAATGACTCTGTAAGTACACCCACTGTTGCAAAAGTACCCATAGATTCGATATGATCTGCCACAGGACCTGATGCAACAACTTTGATAGATTTGACTGCTGATTTGGTTATCTGTGAAGACAGATGTCCAATTTTTTGTATAAGCTCAAGATAAGGTCTTACAAAATCAGGAAGCTCATTCTCTTTAATCGGCAAGTTCAAAGCATTAGGATAAGCAATACCTTTTGCTGCTGCAATAGCATTTTCAGCTGCCTGAATAGCAATATTTTGTTGCGACTCTTTGGTATTTGCACCGAGATGTGGTGTAACAGTCACATTGTTCAGATCAAGCAATGGATGATCCGTTGCTGGCTCTTTGTTAAACACATCAATACCTGCTTTGGCTATTTTACCACTCTTCAGTCCTTCTAAAAGTGCCTCTTCGTTAAAAAGTCCGCCTCTTGCACAATTGATAAGAATGACACCATCTTTCATCTTTGCAATCTCAGCTTTATTTATCATACCAATAGTCTCTGCATTTTTAGGGGTATGAATAGTAATGATATCACAGCCTAAAATATCTTCAAAATTTTTGGTATATCCAATGTCTAAATCTGTAGCTTTAGCAGGATCGATATACGGGTCATAAGCAAGTACATCCATTTCAAATGCTTTTGCTCTTTTACCTACACGTGAACCAATATTACCAAAACCAATAATACCAAGCTTTTTATCTTTAAGCTCTGTTCCATACCAGTCCTGTCTTCTCCATACACGGTCAAGTTTTAAATTATTGTGTGCATAAGGAAAATCCCGCACACATGAAAGCATATGTGTCATCGTCAGTTCAACTGCAGCAATCGTATTGGCTGTAGGTACATTCATAATGACAATACCTTGTTTAGATGATGCAGGAATATCAACATTATCTACCCCTACGCCTGCACGTACTACTGCGGTAATCTTTTTCGCACTTGCTAAAAATGCATCATCTACATCGGTAGATGAACGTGTAATAGCAACATCCGCCAAAGGAATAATCTCAGAAATAAGTTTATCTTTTGGTTCATCAGCAGCATTGATAAGTTCTATCTCTGCATCATTTGCAAGAATATCTAATCCTGTTTGGTGAATATGGTCACAAACAACAATGGTTTTCTTTGACATAGTATTTTACGAACCTTTGTAAGTTATATAAATATTTTATTTTTTTAACATATCGCCGAAAGCATCACCTAATGTCATGCTGTCGTCTTGGTCTTGATTGAGTTGCTCCATTGCTTCTCTCTCTTCTTGACGCTCAAGTTTTTTGACAGATACACGGATTCTGTCTGTATTCGCATCAATAAATGAAATCACACCTTTAATTTCTTGACCCTTTTCAAGTTCATCTGCTTTCAGTGGATGCAAATCTTCATGTCTAATAAGTGCATCAACATTATCTTCAAGAGAAATAAATACACCAAAATCTTTAATGTCTTTCACTGTACCTGTAACAATTGAACCATTTTTATGTGTTTGTCCAAAAGCTTTTACCGGTGAATCTTCCAGTGCTTTTTTAGAAAGTGAAACTTTACCAGCATCCTTATCAATTTTGATAATTTTCACTTCCACCTCATCACCCACTTTGAGTTCTGATTTTGCGTTTTTTGATTTATCCCAAGAGATTTCTTGATTATGCAAAAGACCTTCAATTGCCCCTACTTTTACAAATGCACCAAAGTCAGTGATAGACGTAACTGTACCCACTACAACATCTCCAACTTTACTTTTAGAAACAAATGCATCCATTGGCTTAGGAAGTAGATTTTTAAGACTTACTCTAAGTCTTCTGCCTTCTTTATCTACTTCAATTACTTCTACATTAATCTCTTGATTATTTTCCAAATAATCTTTAGGATGTTTCACATTTTTATCCCAAGAAATTTCAGAGACATGAAGAAATGCTTCAAGATCTTCACCAAGATCCACAAATACACCATAAGGTTCGATATTAGAAACAGTAGCAGTTACGGTATCCCCCACACCAATAATAGAATCAATATCAGCCCAAGGATCAGGATTGGCATCTTTAATAGAAAGGGAAAGGTGTCTTTTCTTTTTATCATATTCAAGAGCAACCACATTTACCTCATCACCCTCAGCAAAATATTTTGATGGGTTCACAGGTCCTTTATGAGAGATTTGTGAATAATGCACAAGACCATCCATACCACCAACATCAACAAACATACCATATGAAGTAATCTTTTTAATTGTTCCAACTACTGGGTCTTTGTTTTCAAGTAATGCACTAACAATTTCATCAGTTTTTGCTTTATCACGCTCTATAAGCTCTTTTCTTGAAATAACAACTGAACCTTTTTCTTTATCAACTTTTACAATAGCTGCCTTGACTTTTTTACCTATAGAATCCACACCTGGTTTGGAAGACAAATAAGAGAGTGTACGTGGCATAAAAAATTCCAAACCATCCACTTCTACTACATAACCACCTTTATTTTTCTTAGTAACGATACCTTCAACAATATACTCTTGTTCTTCATCATACTCGGCAATAAACTCATTCAAAGCAGCACGTCCAAGTGCTGCTTTGTGAGAAATGCGTCCTCTACCTAAAGTTACAACATCTATAGGATCCCCTACTGCAAATGTGGCATTACCTTCATCATCTAATATTTCATCTAATGCAAGATTTGCATCTCTACCACCACCAATATCTACTACTACCAAATTATCTTTTTCATCTATCTTTACAACAGTACCTGTAACTAAATCACTTTTTGATTCTGATTTTTTAAACGATTCCTCAAGCATCGCCTCAAAATCTACTTCTTCTATTTCGATATCTTCGAACTTCATTCCTATCCTTATGTGTACACAAATTTTGCGTAATTATACCTTTTTAAACATAAATAAGGCTTATGGGAAAATGAATGCCTTCCTATGCAAAACATCAAATACAGTTTATGTTTTTGTTAAACTTTAATTTAATATTTAGAAACCGAAGCTAACACTTCAAAATAATCAGGAAACGTCTTTGCCACACACTCTGGCTCATTAATCGTCACAGATACCTCATCTAGCGCCAAAAGAGAAAAACACATTGCCATTCTGTGATCATCGTAAGTATCTATGGCTGTATGTTTGAGTTGTTTGGATGGGGTGATGCTAAGATAGTCTTCACCCTCTTCTACGGTGGCACCCACTTTACGAAGTTCTGTCGCCATGGCGTAGAGTCTGTCTGTCTCTTTGACACGCCAATTGTAGATATTTCGCAGTGTTGTTGTACCTTCTACAAAAAGGGCAGTAGTAGCGATGGTCATCGCAGCATCTGGGATATGATTAAAGTCCATATCTATGGCATGCAATGTGTCTCTTGTCACAGAAACATAGGTTTCACCCCATTCTACTTTGGCCCCCATTTGCTCCAAAACATCTACAAAAGCAACATCACCCTGTATGCTGTTTCTACCTATACCAGTCACTTTGACTGTACCACCTTTGATGGCAGCTGCTGCTAAAAAATAAGAGGCAGAACTCGCATCACCCTCTACCATAAAATCTTCTACTGCTTTGTAGCTTTGTCCTGCTTTTATCGTAAAAGTTTTATAGTCACTGTTTATCACCTGCACACCAAAACGTTGCATGATGTCTAGCGTAATGTCAATGTAGGGTTTGGAAACCAATTCACCCACAATGGTAATGTGCACATCATTTTTTGCCAAAGGGGCTGCCATAAGCAGTGCGGTTAAAAATTGGCTGGAGATGGCACCATCTATACTGACTTTGCCACCCTCAAGACCATTGGCTTCTATACGAAGTGGCGGGTATCCCTCATTTTCCAAATACCTTATGTTTGCACCTGCTTGACGCAAAGCATCTACCAAATGCCCTATAGGACGCTCTTTCATTCGAGGCTCACCAGTTAATGTGTAGGTACCTTGCCCCAAACATAACGCTGCACACAAAGGTCGCATCGCAGTCCCTGCATTTCCCAAAAAGAGTTCCTGGGCTTGTGTAGAAGAGATTGCCCCTGCATTTCCCTCTATCGTACATCTTGTTTTGTCTTTAGAGAGCGTATAGTTGATACCCAATTGTTTCAAAGCATTGAGCATATGGCGTGTATCATCACTCTCTAGCAAGTTACTAATGGTTGTGGTGCCTTTGGCCAATGCTGCCAACAGCAACGCTCTATTGGAAAGACTTTTAGAGCCAGGCAGATTAATTTCACCCTCTATTTTTTGAATGGGTTGCAATGTCAAGGCGTGCATACTTTAAGCTTCTACTT
>JALSSQ010000197.1 GCA_026984165.1 Sulfurovum sp. | reverse complement strand
ATGAAAATTGTTGGTCTTTGTGAAAGTTGCCAAGCATAACGCATTAAAATTTATATTACAAACAGGAGCATCCTTGATATTTGAAAATCAACAGATTCAAGACCGTATAAAAAAAACGCAAACACTTAGAGAAAAGGGTATCAACCCCTACCCTAACCAAGTCAAAAAAGGTACACCCTCAAGTACATTTTTAAGTGAGTGTGCTTATGTCAAAGAGATTGACGTAGCTGAAGGTGAGATGAAACAGGACAAAACCAAGTCTTACACACTTACAGGGCGTATTAAGTTTATACGCATCATGGGAAAAGCTGCTTTTGCCAAAATAGAAGATACCGAAGGATTGGTACAGCTCTACTTTAACCGCGATGACCTCCCTGAGGGTTACTACAATGACGTGGTTAAAAAACTCTTTGAAGTAGGTGACATCATCGAGGCAAAAGGGTATCCTTTTGTGACACAAACGGGTGAACTTACCTTGCACTGTTTGGACATTAGACTGGTTACCAAAGCTATCTTGCCCTTACCAGAAAAGTTTCATGGTATCCAAGACACTGAAATCAAATACCGCCAACGCTACCTGGACATGATCATGGACGCAGAAGTGACCAAACGTTTCAAACTACGTTCACGCATCGTCTCTGGTATTCGTAGATTTTTTGAAGACAAAGGCTTTTTAGAAGTAGAAACCCCTATGATGCACCCTATCCCTGGTGGGGCAAATGCCAAGCCTTTTATCACACACCACAATGCACTCGGTGTGGACAGATACCTACGTATCGCACCAGAGCTTTACCTTAAGCGCCTGATTGTCGGTGGAATGGATGCGGTCTTTGAGATAAACAGAAACTTCAGAAACGAAGGGATAGATGCCACCCATAACCCTGAGTTTACCTCTATAGAGTTCTACTGGGCATACAAAACATACCTTGAACTGATGGAAGTGACTGAAGAGCTCTTTGACTATCTCTTTGACACCTTAAAACTGGAAAGAAAACTCCCATATGGCGAGATGGAGATAGACTTCTCTACACCATTTGCCAAAGTCACGTGGATAGAGAGTATCGTCACCATCGGTGGTGTGCCAAGAGAAGTGGCTACCAACCTAGAAGCAGGACTTGCCTACCTCAAAGAACATAATCTCAAAACCGATGAAAACTGGACACTTGGCTACATGCAAGCAGAGCTTTTTGACGAGTTTGTAGAACCTAAACTTATCAACCCTACCTTCATTACAGACTACCCTGTTGACATCTCTCCGCTTGCCAGAAGAAACGATGAAAACCCAGAAGTGACTGAACGCTTTGAGCTTTTTATGGCAGGCAAAGAGATAGCCAATGGTTTCTCTGAGCTCAATGACCCACTGGACCAATATGAAAGATTTAAGGGGCAAGTCGATGCCAAGGAAGCCACAGGCGATGATGAAGCCATGCACATGGACACAGACTTTGTCAAAGCCCTAGGCTATGGTATGACACCTACAGCTGGTGAGGGTATAGGTATCGACCGTTTGGTGATGATGCTCACCAACCAACACACCATTCGTGATGTACTCCTCTTCCCTGCGATGCGTCCAGAAGTCATCCAAGAAGTGCCTAAAATAGATGCTACTAAAGTCTGTAAAAAATGTGGACATAACGTACCAGAAGAACTCAAACCTGCCAAAAAAGGTAAAGGGATGTTCTGCAAAGATGTATCTGCCTGTAAGCAAAGGGCTTCGGAGAGGACGTAAGTTTTCTTTGTCGGGGAGAACTTCCCGACCGACACTCATTTAATTTAACTCTATCAAGGTAGGATTAAATTAAATTTGATATAAATACAACATTAAACAAAAAGGACACCTATGTCATACGCAATAGAAACTTTTGACCCAGAAATATTTGCTGCCATTGAGAACGAAAGAGAGAGACAAACAGACCACTTGGAGATGATTGCTTCTGAGAACTTTACTATCCCTGCCGTGATGGAAGCAATGGGTTCAGTATTTACCAACAAATATGCCGAAGGGTACCCCTATAAACGTTATTATGGAGGGTGTGAGTATGCCGATACGGTAGAACAACTCGCTATTGACAGAGCTTGTGAACTTTTTGACTGTGAATATGCCAATGTACAACCACACTCAGGCTCACAGGCAAACGGTGCTGTCTATGCAGCACTGCTTAAAGCAGGAGATAAAATCCTTGGGATGGACTTAAGCCATGGTGGTCACTTGACACATGGTTCTAAGCCCAGTTTTTCGGGTAAAAACTACTCTTCATTTACCTATGGTGTAGAGCTTGATGGTCGTATAGACTATGACAAGGTGATGGAGATTGCCAAAATCGTTCAACCCAAAATCATCGTATGTGGTGCCTCTGCCTATGCCAGAGAAATAGACTTTAAAAAGTTTAGAGAGATAGCCGATGAAGTAGGCGCTGTTTTGTTTGCGGACATCGCACACATCGCTGGGCTTGTATGTGCAGGTGAACACCCTAGCCCATTCCCTTATGCGGATGTGGTCACAACAACCACACACAAGACACTTGCAGGGCCTCGTGGTGGGATGATTATGACAAACGATGAAGAGATCGCCAAGAAAATCAACTCTGCCATCTTCCCAGGGCTTCAAGGTGGTCCGCTTGTACATGTCATCGCTGCCAAAGCAGTTGGCTTCAAGCATAACCTCTCTGATGCATGGAAAGTCTATGCCAAACAGGTCAAAGCCAATGCCAAAGTCTTAGCAGATGTCTTAATGAAGCGTGGATATAACGTAGTCTCTGGAGGTACAGACAATCACCTTGTGCTTGTCTCATTTTTAGACAAAGACTTCTCAGGGAAAGATGCAGATGCTGCTTTGGGTGCTGCCGGCATTACCGTAAACAAAAACACTGTGCCAGGTGAGACCAGAAGTCCCTTTGTCACTTCTGGTGTACGCATAGGATCTCCTGCACTCACATCACGTGGTATGAAAGAAAAAGAGTTTGAAATCATCGCCAATAAAATAGCAGATGTACTTGATGATGTAAATAATGCAGCGTTACATGCTAAAATCAAAGATGAGATGAAAGCATTGGCTCAAAATTTTGTAATTTATGAAAAGTCAATCTACTAATCATTGAAAGTTTTTGATCTAGAGCTAGAAAGTAGCCACTACTATATCAAACGCAATGCAATTGTTGAAAAAATATCTTTCAACAATCGTACTTTTTATGCCAAGTTTGAACGCATAAACGAACCCCTTACACCTCTTCTGCTCAAACAGCATCTACAAAGAGAATATACTATTGCGCTTCCACTACTTCAGGATAATCATACGAACTATTTGGTCATTGAATACAAAGGTCATGAATATCAGCGTTTTTATCATCTGATAAAACATCTTTTTAAGACGCTTAAAATAGAAGATTATTCTATTTATCAAGGAAAAGACACAGAACGTTTGCAGGTTTTTATACAGGTAGATAGACTCACTTTGGAAGAGGCAGACAATCAGCTTCAAACATTTTCAGATGCACTGAAAGAGAAAATGACTAAAAAATGGAAATGTTTACCTTCAAGCATTTTACCAACTGAATACAATATTGTCACACTCCCGTACAAAAAAATGAGCAACTAAAAGCTTGTTCGTTATTTAAAAAGATTAAGAATATAGGTAAATATGTTATAATCATTCTAAAATTAACTCTGGGAGATTTTCTACATGAATGACCATAACCTTGATGACCTTATCATCGATAATATTAACCCAAAAAATTCTAAAACAAAAAGCTTTTTAACTATCATAGCCTTGGCTATTGTTGTACTCATTGTTGCGATTATACTTACTAAGATTATTCTCAAAGATCCTCATGCTAAAATTGCAATAGATGAAGAAGAAAATGTTGAGTTAATCAGTCCTGACCTGACTTTGCAAAGCACACCTAAAGAAAAACCTGTAACACAAAAAGTAGTAAAAACAGAATCAGAAACAGTAAAAAAGGCACTTTCACTACAGGCAGAAAACGAAATGCCTACAGTTGAAAAATCTGCAGAAGCAGAAACCAAAAAGCCTACAAAAGAAAAACCTGAAACGGTAAAAATAACCAAAGAATTTTCCCAAGAACCTAATGTTACTGAAACTAAAAATACATCAACAAAACTCTCTGCTGAGAAAAAAACCTTAACTGAAAAAAAGATAACAGAGAAAAAAGAAACGCATGCTAAAAAAACCCCTGCCATAAATCATCTTGCAAAAGAAAAAACAAAACAAGCAACACAAACTAAAAAAGAAACTGTTACTAAAAATACATATTTTATTCAAGTAGGTTCATTTACACAAACACCTAGTACTCGCTTCCTCTCTGTTATTAAAAACTCTGGTTTTAACTATAAAATTACACCTACATCAAGTACAGGTACCAAAAAATTACTCATTGGTCCCTATGGCTCTAGAGCAGAGGTTGATACTGCATTGGTACGAGTAAGAGACCGTATTAATAAAAGTGCATTTGTAGTTAAAAAGTAATCTCTATGCATAAAACCATACTATTTGACCAGCTCACCCCTGTCGCGCTCTATGGAAAGATAAAAGCAATCTTTCCAAATGAGATTACCATGCTCTTTGAGTCAGTAGTCAATACCAGTGATGGGAACTTCTCTTTTATCACCATAGGGGCACAGGAGCGTCTAAGCTATAAAGACAAAACTACGACCTATACAGATAAAACAGGGGCTCAAAAAACATTAGAAGAAAATCCTTTTGCTTTTTTGAAGTCTTACTATAACAATGTAGATAAAGCTGCCCACAAAGAAAAGGCTGCTGAAGTAGGTTTCTCTTTTATAGATGGTTTTATAGGCTTTATCGCGTATGATATGGTCAAGGTATTTGAACCTACACTCGAAGAGAGTATGGATGATTTGCTTGACCCACTGGGTACACCAGACCTTGATTTGGTACGTCCTCAAATCATCATCGCTTACTCACATAAGTCTGCAAAACTTACGCTGATTCTCAATGATGAACGTATGGCTTCAGGCATCGAAGCGATAGAAAATGTACTTCACAGTACCTGTACGCCTATGCCACTTAAAGCTGTAGTGCTAGAGGGAGAAGGTAGATTTAGCATCGATGAAGCACGTTTTAAGGCACTGGTTGATGAGTCTAAAGAGAACATCCGTTCAGGTGATATTTTTCAAATACTCTTAGCAAACAGATATACACAAAAAGGAAAAATTGACCCTCTCTCTTTCTACCGTGTACTACGCTCCAAAAATCCATCGCCTTACCTCTTCTTACTTGACTATGAAGATTTTTCTATCTGTGGGTCAAGCCCAGAAGTGATGGTACGTTTAACCGAAGGTGAGATACTCTTACGTCCCATAGCAGGAACACGCAAACGTGGCAAAAATGCCAAAAGAGACAAAGAGCTCGAACAAGAAATGCTCGATGACCCTAAAGAGTGTGCTGAACACCTCATGCTCATAGACCTTGGACGTAATGATGTAGGACGAGTGGCGCAAACGGGTACCGTGAAAGTGACAGATATGATGCGTGTAGAAAAATACTCTCACGTCATGCATATGGTCTCAGATGTTGAAGCACACATCGATGAAGACAAAGATATGTTTGACCTCTTTGCTGCTACCTTTACCGCAGGCACTATGACAGGCGCACCTAAAATAGAAGCGATGAAACTCATCGCCCAGTATGAAGGACTAAAACGTGGTTTCTACTCAGGTTCGGTTGGCTACTTCTCATTTGATGGCAACATGGACTCTGCCATTGCCATACGTACCTCACTCATCAAACCTGACAGTATTACACTACAAGCAGGTGCTGGTGTAGTGGCTGACTCTATACCAGAGCTGGAGTACCTAGAAGTGAAAAATAAACTGGGTGCCTTGCTCGCTACGCTTAAAGAGATGGAGAGTCTCTAAAAATGGCAAAAGAAATTTTTGCTATTTTCGGTAACCCTGTATCTCACTCCAAATCTCCTCTTATGCATAACCTTGCGTTTGCCGGATTAAACTATGATGCTTGCTACACACGACATTTACTAGAAGATGGGCAGAGGCTCAAAGAGACATTTTTCAACTTAGGGCTCAAAGGTGTCAATGTCACTGTGCCCCATAAAGAAGCTGCTTTTCATGCCTGTGATGTACTCGACCCTTTTGCACAAAAGATTGGTGTGGTCAATACCATTGTAGAACGTGACGGCTTACTCTATGGGTACAACACAGACGCACCAGGGTTTTTAAAAGCTATTGCAGAATTTAAAGAGATTAAAACAGTGCTCTTTTTAGGTGCAGGTGGTACAGCGCAATCGACCTCAAGCATTTTACGAGAGGAAGGGTATAAAGTGACCTTGCTTAACCGTAGTGAGGGGCGCTTAGACAAATACAAAGCCGATGGCTTTGAAACCTATACTTTTGAGACATTCAAATCTCAAACCTATGACCTTGTTATCAATATGACCTCTGCAGGGCTTGAAGATGATTTACTTCCTGCCCCTAAAAAGATACTTGATAGTGTGATACCGCACGCAAAGGCATGTGTTGATGTCATTTATGGTAAAGAGACACCTTTTTTGAAACTGGCAAAACACTATCATAAACCTACAAAAGATGGCTCAGATATGTTACTTTATCAAGGTGTTATTGCCTTTGAACACTTTAGCAACTATCGCTATACATTTAACCAAATCAAACCCTATATGCAAAAGGCATTTGATTTTAATTAACCTTAAACAAGTACAATACTACAAAAAGGAGTCTCTGTTATGATCAATATTTTAATGATAGAAGATGACCCAGAATTTGCAGAGTTACTTACTGAGTATCTTGCTCAATATGACATTAAAGTCACCAATTTTGAAGACCCGTTTTTAGGACTGAGTGCTGGTGTAAAAAAGTATGATTTACTTATACTTGACCTTACACTGCCAGGCATGGATGGACTAGAAGTGTGTGAAGAGGTGATACGTAAATATGATATGCCTGTCATCATCTCTTCTGCACGTTCTGATATCAACGATAAAGTCAAAGCTTTAGATATAGGTGCAGATGATTATCTTCCTAAGCCCTATGACCCTAAAGAGATGTATGCGCGCATTATGTCTCTTTTGCGTCGCTACTCCAAAGCACAATCTAGTGAACTTTCTGCCCCTCAAAGTGATTTTGAAATAAGAGGAGATACAATTTATTTCAAAGGAGATGCACTTTCTCTTACTCCAGCAGAATTTGAGGTGCTCTCACTCTTGGTCAAACATCAAGGTATTACACAGTCACGCGAACAAATTATTAACACTTCAGGCAATATGAGTATCGACTCTCAAGGTAAAAGTCTAGATGTCATTATCTCTAAAATTCGCAGTAAACTAGGAGGCAAAGACACGAATGGCACCAAACGCATTCAAGCAGTTCGTGGGGTAGGATACAAGCTTGTTTAACGGATTTACCTCTCTTCGTAGTAAAATCAGGCTTATCTTCTCACTTATATTGATTTTACTTTCCTTTTTGTTTATCGGTTCTCTCAAATATGATCATCTCAAATATGATGAGAATAATGCCATGCATGAGCGCCTTGTGTCTCACTATCTCTACAATTACTATCTTGTTTATGGTAAGATAGATGAAGCGTACCTAGACTCTCAAAACTTTTCTCTCATCAAAGATAAAGCAAAAATCGTACAAATAGAACACTATTTCAAAGAGAAAGAAAAATATAAAAAATATGCTGTTGATACCTATAAACTTCAACGTATCATTCTCATCAACAATGACAGGTTTAAACTTTTTTTACAAAATAAAAACAAACTCAAATTTCCTCTTAAGCGTATTATTGTGTTTAGTATCGTTTTTTTACTTATACTGATGCTTTACTTTTGGGTGATGCGAAGTTTGCAGCCATTAAGTACATTAAAAAATCAAATCAAAACATTTTCTGAAGGAAACTTGGAAATTCACTGTGCCAGTGACAAAAAAGATGAGATAGCAGAAGTCGCCAACGAATTTGACCATGCCGTCACGATGATTCGTGAACTTTTACAATCACGACAGCTTTTTTTACGCGCCATCATGCATGAACTCAAAACCCCCATAGGTAAAGGGAGACTCATTGCAGAGATGCTGCCTGATGAAAAAAACAAAACGCGTATGCACAGTATTTTTGAACGTCTCAATCTTCTTATAGACGAATTTGCCAAAATAGAAAAAATCACCTCTAAAAACTTTAAACTTGATCTTAAGCCCTACAAAATGTCTGATTTGACAGAAGCCAGTATTGACCTCTTAATGCTTGAAAATGCCAAAGAGCACATTGAACTGCATGTGATTGAAGATTATCAAACAGAAGTGGATTTTGAGCTCTTTACACTTGTCATTAAAAACCTTATAGACAATGCTATCAAATATGCCTCAGACAAAAAAGTGCTCATACAAATCAACAACCATAAAATAGCGATTGTCAATAAAGCAGAAAAATTAAATGAGCCCTTAGAGAATTATTTTAAACCATTTCATACTTCTAAAAAAGGTTTAGGTTTGGGGCTTTATATTGTAAAAAGTATTTTAGATATTCATCAAAAAGAGTTAAGCTATGAGTATGAAGACGGTAAAAATATCTTCATTATCTCATAACAACGTAGGGGCAGATTCCATATCTGCCCTTAAGAAAAAGTAAGCCTATGCTTCAGTAATCGCATCTGAAAGCATAAAAGAGAGCTCAAGTGCCTGAGAAGCATTAAGCCTTGGGTCACACTGGGTATGGTAACGGCTAGCAAGCCCCTCATCCGTAATCGCACAAGAGGTACTTCCTGTACACTCGGTAACATCATTACCTGTCATCTCCAGATGAATACCAGCAGCAATAGTGCCATGCTCTTTATGAATAGCAAAAAACTGCTCTACTTCAGAAAGAATGTTGTCAAAGTTTCTTGTCTTGAAACCTGTCGATGATTTTTCAACATTTCCATGCATAGGGTCTATAGTCCATACTACATTTTTACCCGCATCTCTCACTTTTTTAAGCAATGGAGGGAAAGCTTCTGCTATTTTACTCGCACCCATACGCACAATAAGATTTAATCTTCCCTCTTCATTGTCAGGATTGAGTGCCTCTATCAATGCGATAAGTTCATCTTCGCCCATACTTGGTCCTACTTTACATCCTATAGGATTTTGAATCCCTCTAAAGTACTCTATATGTGCCTCAGATAAATCCCTTGTTCTGTCTCCTATCCACAACATATGCGCAGAACAGTCATAGTAATCACCTGTATCTGTATCTTTTCTTGTCAATGCCTCTTCATAGTTAAGAAGCAATGCTTCATGTGAAGTATAAAGCGTTGTCTGATGAAGTTGTGGCATCATATCAGAGGTAAGTCCACAAGCAGCCATAAACTTCATAGCGTGGTCTATTTTATTTGAAAGTTCATCATATTTTTTTCCTAGTGGATTGTCTTTAATAAATTCCAAATTCCACTGATGTACTTTGTTCAAGTCTGCCAATCCACCACGAGAAAAAGCACGTAAAAGATTTAAAGTTGCTGCAGACTGATTGTACGCTTTTAACATATTTTTAGGATTTGGCACACGTGCAGCTTCATCAAACTCGATACTGTTAATAATATCACCACGATAAGAAGGCAATCTAACGCCATCTTTCTCTTCATAATCTGAAGATCTAGGTTTGGCAAATTGCCCTGCTATACGCCCCACTTTAACGATGGGTTTACCTGTAGAGTACATGAGCACCATATTCATCTGAAGCATAAGCTTAAAAAGGTTCTTGATATTTTTTGCATTAAAGTCAGAAAAACTCTCTGCACAGTCTCCACCTTGAAGCAAAAATGCTTCTCCACGTCCTGCAGCAGCCAATTTCTCTTTCAGTCTTCTCGCTTCACCCGCAAAAATAAGTGGCGGATATGAGGCCAACTCTTCTTCTACTCTATGCAGGAGCGCTTGATCTTCATATGTTGGTTGTTGCTTTATAGGAAAATTTCTCCAGCTACTTGGTGTCCAACTCATAGTCTATCCTTATATAGGCAAACACTTGCCCAAAAAATTAATGCAAAGATTATAGCTAAAATAGATGAAAATGTTATGTAATATTTCTCTTTACAAAAAAAAGTTTAAATTTTGTTAAAAATATATCAAAAAAAATAAAAAAATATAGTTGTTCACATGGTGAATAAGCCGTGAATAACTCATATTAAAAAATGCAACTCGTATTTTAGGGGTCTAAATAAGTGTGTTACTTTTTTGCCACAAATGTAACAAAATTTGCCCACTGAAAAACGGTCTCTATTTTGGCAAATCCTGCATCTTTGCACATCTGGATATTCTCTTTTACGGTAAAGGGAATAAGCACGTTTTCCAGCGCTTCACGCTTTTGTGCTATCTCATATTCGCTATAGCCTTGTGTTTTTTTATACTCATAGTAGATATCTATCATCTGCTTATCTAAGACCTTATCTTCAAAGAGCACTTTTTCAGAAAAGATAAACATCCCCCCATCATTCAACCCATCAAAAAGCCTCTTTATGAGCTCCAGACGCTGCATAGGGCGTATAAACTGCAAGGTATAGTTGGCAACGATGATATCTTCTTCTTGATAAGCATAGCTTAACATATCTGCCAATTCCAGCTCAATCTCTGCC
>JALSSQ010000196.1 GCA_026984165.1 Sulfurovum sp. | reverse complement strand
AGCTGCTGAACAGGCATCAAATACCTGTAGGGCAGGGACTAAGATATTTTTAGGATATATTATTATCTCCAGTGAGCCACCAGAGAGTTCAGCACAACGTTTGGCAAAACTATCTACTCCTGTTCCCATAATGGGAAAATGTGCAGGCCATGAAGTAGCAAGTTTGAGCGTGACTTTTTTCTTTTTCTCAATAGCTACTTCACCCACTTTGCTTGTCTCCTCTGCCCTGTGACATCCACCTACTGCTAAAGCTGTGGCTCCAAGTGCTGTTGTGGTGATAAAATCTCTTCTTTTCATAAATAATCATCCTTGCATTAATGGAGTTAATAGTAACATAAGATAGTTTTTAAAGGGGTAAAATTGGATTGTCATATTTGTTCTAAACCTTGTGAGAGTTTTGTACATACAAAAACAAGCATTACTTACTACCATTGCAACGCCTGTGAGTATATCTTTAAATCTCCAAAATATTACCAAGACTTACAGACACAAAAAGAACGTTATAATTTGCATCAAAATAATGAAGAAGATGCAGACTATAGGGCTTATTTTCAGCGTTTTTTGGATTTTGTATTGCCTTATGTTTCAGGAGTACACACTGCATTGGACTTTGGCTGTGGCAGGAGCTCTTTACTTGCACAACTTTTAGAAGAAGAAGGTATAAGCTGTGACTATTATGACCCAATATATCACCCACACACACTGGATGATAGTAAAAAATATGAACTAATAGTCTCCACAGAAGTTTTTGAGCATCTGCATCAATCAAAAGAGGTGTTTGAAAATCTATTGGGGCGTTTAGACAAAGGTGGCTATCTTGCCATACAAACTGAATTTCATACTAATGAACATTTAGGCTTTCAAACCTGGTGGTATCCTCAAGATCCTACACATATAGTCTTTTTTAGAGTGAAAACATTTGAAGTATTGTGTGAGACTTTTGCTTGTAAAATTGTGGCAGAGAATGGGAAAAACATGGTGATTATTCAGAAGATGTAGAATTATTTTCAGATCTTTTTGTATCTTTGTTTGATGATTTAAATATTTGTATATTTTTCAGATGCTCTTCATAGGTTTGTGCAAATTGATGAGAACCGTCTTTTTTAAGCATAAAGAAGAAATAGGGTGTTGTTGCAGGATGATAAGCTGCATTAAGTGCTTCTATGCTTACTGTACAAAGGGGTACAGGAGGAATGCCTTTATGTTTATAGGTATTATAGGCACTGTTATCTGTTTTAATACGCTCCGGAGTGACAATGGTATGTGCAAATTTACCATAATTGAGTGTACCGTCCATTTGTAATTTCATTTTTTTAGCTAAACGATTATAGATAACAGAAGATATAAGAGGCATCTCTTCTATAGAGTTGCTCTCTTTTTGTATAATAGAAGCGACAGTAAGAAGCACTTTGATGTCTGCAAAATCTGGTTTTTTATTATGGTAGTTATCGTCTATAAAGTGCTTTAAGACCTTTTTTGACTGCATAAAAAGAAATTCTATGCTTGTATTACTGTCTGCTTCTCGCGCTAGCTGGTATTTACCTGAAAAAATATCAGCTTCTCCATAGAGACTTTTTGATTTATACGATTTTAATAGTTTATTTGCATCCAATTTCATGTCATTAGCTAGTCGTTGTGTAAGTTCCTCTGCAGTTTCTCCTGCATATATGTGAATGTACATGGTTTTGGCTTTTTTATGATGTAATGATTTGAAAAATTCTAATCGTCCTTGTCTATTTGAATTTATAGTGTACCACCCTTTTTTAGGAGTGGTCATAAATTTTAACACATATCTATCTATGGAATATGTAATAAAACCATGCTCTTCAAGTGTTTTTAAAAGTGTAGATATTGTATTATCATCTAAGTAGAATGTTGTTTTTTTAGAAGGCATAGAGATAGAATTATACGCTATAAAGAGGAGTAAAAGAAAAATACCTATTTCTATAATGAGTACGAGTGAGCGGTACTTTATTTTTATAATCCTTCTCATCTTTTTCCTCATTATTTTATATTGATTATATCATATCAAAATAGCAAGAGAAAGAAAAGTTAAAATAAACGATACTCTTCTTTAATGGTACTGAGAATACTTTTATCAGCATTGAGAATAAAAGCATAGTTGAAAAGAGTATTTTTAAGTATCTCTCTTACTTCTTCTTCGCTTTCAAACCAATGCGGATGGTCGATACCAGGAACTTTGGTTTTAGGTGGTGTGAGTACAATGCCCTTTACCCAGTTGTTTGATCGTTTGATATATTCTCGTGCTTCAATAATATCTGCTATATTGTCCGTAAAAATAGCGACTTT
>JALSSQ010000195.1 GCA_026984165.1 Sulfurovum sp. | reverse complement strand
AGTAAATCCAGTCATATCTCCTATCACGCCCCCACCAAATGCGATAAGAAGAGACTTTCTGTCTAGCTTATGTTCAAAACATGCGTTGAGTATGTTCTCAACTGTCTCAAGTGTCTTATATCTCTCTCCATCAGGTATGGTAACGACATGGTGTTGTGTGGCAGAGAGTTTTGAAAGGAGTCTCTCCAGGTGGTATCCTGCAACGGTTGGGTTGGTGACTACTACTACAGAAGTATCAAAAGTGAGTTCTGGTAGTGTATCAATAGTGATATCATATGTTATGTTCTGAGTATGAGCCAATTCAATAGGGACAATCATCGTAAAAGACCTTAAATTCTAATAGAGATTATTTTATCTTATTTGTTATTAGAAGTGACTGTTGAAATTACCCTTCAGTAATGGCAAATGGTACGAGGAGTTTTGGATGTTTGGTAGTGGTAAGAAGAAAGTCTTGTACTTTAGATGAGATAAGTGTTCTAAATGTATGACTATTGAGATGCTCTTCAAAAGGAGCAATTTGGAGTATATGGTTCATATGTGCAAGTTCACGTATAGGATTGGCGATTTTTTGTTCAATGTTTATTTCCATATTAAAAATATGTGTAAGTGTTTCATAATGCTCCACAATCATTTTTTTACTCTCAAAATCACCTTCAGGGTCAAAGTCACACAAGGAGAGGCTCAAGCCTAATGTTTCAGAGATGTCAAAAGCCGTAGAAGAGATGGATTCCATCTTCTCATTTTCACTCATCAGTATCACAGAAGTGGTACTTTCTACCAAAGGACGATTACCAAAGAGATAGACCAGTTTTTTTAAGTCAAAAAGTGTCTCTTTTAGCCCATCAGCTTCAAATGCAGCGATAGAATTCATCACCAGCCCAATATCATATTCGTGAATATCAAACTCAATAAGATCCTCTATGCCTTCATTTTCATAGGAGATAGCAACAGTAATATTGTCACTCTCATATGCTTTTAATGCGTCAAGCAATGCAAAGTTATTGGGGTAGATAATACGCACAAAAAGGGATTTGTGCTCAAGTTTTTCAAGTAGAAATAGCGCTTCTTGCAGATAGGTGATAGCCTCTTTTGTATCATATCTGCAATCCAAAAGAAGATAGATATCTTTACCAAAAGGTTCAGGAAACAGTCCCATACGTTTGTTGATAGTCTTATATACGCCATCCAATACCATAGGTTTTCCTACGATAAGAAGCGTGTCATTGGGTTTAATCATTGTAGCATTGGTGGGGAGTATCTGCTTCCCATCACGGTAAAGTGCAGCTATCTTCCACTTACGCTGTAAGATAGAACCTATATGTCTGTATGCATAAGAAGAGCCAAAAGGTATATGTACCTCCATGACTTCACCTTGCCCCAGTCCTACATTTTGTGCAACCAGCGGTACGTTTGGAAGTTGGTCATAAAGGTGCGCAGCGATGAGCGCAGCTGTATGCACGACAGTGACATTGTCTTGGTCCTTTCCTATGTTGTCATCATCCCATTGGTTTACGAGTATCACACGCATTTTGGTATTAATGAGTGCTATGTTTTTAAGTACATACTGCGCATCTTCTATGTCTTCCATCACGATGAAGAGGTTAGAAAACTTGGTCTCAGCCATAATACGAGAGAGTTTGGAAAAGCTCGTAGGATCAGCATCTATGCGTGTAATGTTTTTGCCCATTTTGTGTGGTGTCGTATCGGCCTTGTAGCATGTTACATAGTAGTGGTTTTCGGCAACCCTGTTTTTGCTCACCCACTCAATAAAATGTTTTGCTATGCTACCACTTGCCAAGATTAATATATTTTTGATGCTAAATCCTCTAATTCTTTCGATATAATTGCATTTTTACATACGGTCTGTAATCGTATCAACCCAAAATATAAGGGATATTATAACACAATGCAATTTCAGATAGATAAAACAGACGGTTTTGCAAGAGCCTGCACAATAAAAACAGCACATTCTACCGTGCAAACCCCAGTCTTTATGCCTGTAGGTACAGTAGGTGCAGTCAAAGCCTTGGATGCTATGGACTTGGCAACATTCATCAAGCCAGAGATTATTTTGGCAAATACCTACCATATGTATCTGCGTCCAGGCGATGATGTGGTTGCCAAAATGGGAAAACTTCACGGTTTCACCAAGTACCCTAAGTCTTTTCTTACCGACTCAGGAGGCTTTCAAGCCTTTTCTCTTGCTAGCAATGTCAAGATAGATGAACATGGTATCACCTTTGCTTCTCATGTAGATGGCTCAAAACACTACTTTACCCCTAAAAAAGTGATAGACATTCAACACAATTTGGGC
>JALSSQ010000194.1 GCA_026984165.1 Sulfurovum sp. | reverse complement strand
TAAAGATTTGGAACTTGGACGAAAGAGTGCTATATTGCTAGAAATCATAGTTGGTGAAATTATTTATGTTTTAAAATCAGTGTACAAGCAAAAGAAAGCGCTTATAAAAAGTCAGCTTGAACTACTCTTTGAGTATGACTATTTGCATATTGAAAATAGATATATTATGAGAGAAGCATTAAAGGTCTATACTTTAAAAAATATAGATTTCGCCGATGCAATACTTTGTGCGAAAAACAAACTCGAAGGCCATGAAGTGTTTAGTTTTGATAAAGACATAAGAAAATGTACAAAGGAAAAATAAATGTGTATCCCTCAATATTATAAGTATCTGTTTTTAGCCATTATCGTGGGGACATTGATTATACTTTCTGTATTTTATGACAGAGTATTCTATCTTGTGCCTGCTTTTGTTTTTGCGATTGTGTGGAGTCGAGTGCGTTGTCCTCATTGTCATGAACCTATACTCAAAGACAAAAATGGATGGTATATCTTTACGATGCGTACAGCATGTAGGCATTGTGGTAAAGATACTTTTATCTGCGATAAATAAACCAACAGATAATTGTTTAGTCACTTAGACTAAACAATCTTACAAAAAAACTTGAAATATTTAGAAAAATATATTATAATCCCACAAATTAAACAAAATAGGAGAAACCAATGGCGAAACATCAGTTTCAAACAGAAATAGGGCAGTTACTTAAGCTCATGACACACTCTTTGTATTCAAATAAAGAGATATTTATTAGAGAGTTGGTCTCTAATGCATCAGATGCGATTGACAAATTTAATTATCTTTCACTCACAGATGACAAATTTAAAGAAGAAGAGTGGTCTGGAAAAATATCTATCAAGCTTGATAAAGAGGACAACTCACTTACGATTGCAGACAATGGTATAGGGATGAATGAGCAGGATTTGATGGATCATTTAGGAACGATTGCCAAGTCTGGTACCAAAGCATTTATGGAAAATCTTACAGGTGATGCAAAAAAAGACTCCAATCTCATTGGGCAGTTTGGGGTAGGGTTCTACTCTGTTTTTATGGTCGCAGAGAAAGTAGATGTTATCTCTAAAAAAGCAGGAGAAACGCAAGCGTACAAATTTTCTACAGATGGCTTGGGTGAGTATGAGGTCAAGCCTGTAACCAAAGAGGCACATGGTACGGTGATTTATATTACACTCAAAGAAGAGGAAAAAGAGTTTTTAGATAAGTGGCGTGTGCAAGAAGTCGTGAAAAAATACTCCAATCACATTGCCTATCCTATTGTGCTGAACTATACAGAAGAAGAGACAGAGGGTGAGGGTGATGATGCCGTCACTAAAACAGTCAATAAATCAGAACAGATCAATGCTGCTACTGCACTTTGGACACTGCCTAAGTCAGAACTCAAAAAAGAGGACTATATAGAGTTCTACAAAACCATAGGGCATGACAGTGATGAACCACTTACCTATCTGCATAACAAAGTAGAGGGTGCACAAGAGTTTACCACACTCTTTTACATCCCCAAAACAGCACCTATGGATATGTACAGAGCAGACTATACTCCTGGGGTGAAGCTGTATGTAAAACGTGTTTTTATTACCGATGATGACAAAGAGTTGTTGCCACCATACTTGCGTTTTGTCAAAGGGATTATCGATTCTGAAGATTTGCCACTTAATGTCTCTCGTGAGCTCCTTCAAGAGAACAAAATCTTGGCAAACATTAAACAAAACTCCACCAAAAAGATACTCCAAGCCATCAAAAAGCTCAAAGGTGAAGATGCTGAGACTTTTGTAAAACAGTACAACCGTGTCATCAAAGAGGGTATCTATACTGATTATACCAATAAGGAGCTCTTGCTTGATATCGTCAAATACAAATCTTCGATGCAAGAGGGGCTTGTGAGTTTAGAAGAGTATGTAAGTCGTGGAGACTCTGAGAAAAAAGAGATTTATTACATTACAGGTGAAGATGAAAAAGTACTCAGAAACTCTCCACTTCTTGAAGCCTATAAAAAAGCCAATATAGAAGTACTCATTATGGATGACAAAGAGGTCGATAGCATTGTCACACCAATGATAGGACAATATAAAGAGTGGACACTCAAAGATATTACAAGCATCGAAGCACCAGACAGTAAAACAGAAGAAGAGAAAGAGGAGATAGCCAAAGAGTTTAAAACACTGACTGATAAGATTAAAGAGGTGCTGGGTGAAGAGGTCAAAGAGGTAAAAACCACAACAAGATTGACGGACAGTCCATCATGTGTACTAAAAGACCCATCAGACCCTATGGCGGGGATGGCAGCGATGTTTGCCCAAATGGGACAAGAGATGCCTGAGACACCTCTGATTTTAGAGATCAATCCTGAGCACGAGATGATTAAGAAATTAGATGGACTAAAGGACAAAGGACTCTTTGATGATCTCTCATGGATACTGCTTGACTCTGCCAAACTCTCTGAAGGCTTAGAGCCTAAAGATAAAGGTGCCTTTGCACAACGTGTAGCAGCATTGGCTACCAAAGCACTCTAGGTACAAAGAGAGATATGAATGTACTAACAAGTACATTCATACATAGATGATTTTAACTAATTAAATGTTTGAACGCATCAAAAGTAATCGGTTTCGAAGCGTAATTCCCTTGATAATAATCACAATTTATATCTGAAAGACGTGTCAATACTTCTTTGTTTTCAACACCTTCTGCCAAAACCTTAATGTTAAACTTCTTTCCTATAGCAACGACTGATTCTACAATCATCTCATCACCTTTATTTTCATTCATACTAAAGACAAATGATTGATCTATCTTAATCATATCCACAGGCAATTCTTTTAAATAGGCCAAAGATGAATACCCTGTACCAAAGTCATCAATAGAAAAGGTAAACCCAAATGCTTTGAGATCTTTTATTTTTTGTACTGCATCTTTAATATTGCGCATAATACCACTTTCTGTTAATTCTAGTTCAATCCATTCTGGCTTTACCTTGTGTTTATGCATCAGTAACATTAGCTTTTCTACAAAGTGTGGTTGCAAAAAATGCATGGTACTTACATTAATGGCTATATGTTTTAATGGAAATGCTGTAAAAGATTGGCTAAGTAGTTTAACCTCTTCAATAGCTTTATTAAAAATCCATTCTTCAAGTTTAATAATAATACCACTCTTTTCGGCGATGGGAATAAAGTTTGAAGGAGGTATAAATCCCTTTGTTGGGTGTTCCCATCGGATAAGTGCTTCAGCACCTATTATTTTATTGGTTGTGACATCTAATTGAGGTTGATAATAAATTGAAAATTCATTATTTTTAATGGCTTTATGAATATCATTTTCTATAGTGAGCTCTTCTTTGGTTGTATGACTCATACTTTTTTGATAAAAACTATTTGTACCTTTAGCTGTTTTTTTTGCTTCATACATAGCAGTTTCTGCACGTTTAAGTAGATCAAAAGCTGATATTTCATTGGTATTAAAGAGTACAACACCTATAGTGAAACTTAAATGGTACTCTTCACCTGCTAGATTAAGAGGTTGTACAAAGTTTTGATTAATTGTCTGAATATATGCTTCTACCATCTCTTTTGATTCTTTTTCATTCATATATAAGGTAGGGATAAGTACAACAAATTTATTGCCACTTACCCGAGCAAATATCTCATCTTTGTCTACAATATTTTCCATTCTATGAACAACTTGTTTTAATATATGATCGCCTACATCATGTCCATAGGTTTCATTGACTTTTTTGAAATTATCTATATCGAGAAAAAGAAGTGCTGAGTAACCTTCATTGGAATGTTTATTTTTAAGAAAAGATTTGAGTTTATCCATCAAAAGGGTACGGTTTGGTATATTGGTAAGCATATCATAGTAAGCATTTCTAATCATCTCTTCTTTGGCTGTAATTTCATTGGTAATATCGTTGATAATAGTGATACCTCCTGCGACTTCTCCTTCTGTATCTAACATTGGTACAGTAGAAAGATTTACATAGATGTTTGATTGTGCATCTAATACTTCAAATGGGCCACGGTAATGACCTGTTTTCTTTTTAAAAACATCTTCATGCACTCTGACAATCTGATCATTTTCGAGCCCATGAAGATTGAGATTGAGCAATAATTTTTTATCTGAGACTTTATTTATTTGCATAAAATGTGTATTGACATCTTGCAGTTCCAATGCTTTATTGTAATAATAGATGCCCACAGGTGCACGTTCAAATAAAGAAAAAAATCTCTCTTTGAGTTTTTCGTGCGAATGTTTAATAGTGATAAAATGTTGTCTGTTTCCTAGTGATTGATTGATAACCTTACCATAATAATTTGCAACAAGTATCATAATAAGCATTAAAACGAGAACCACATATGCAATTATTGTATAGATAGCATCTTCCATAAAAAAGAGACGCAAAATAAGAGGAGAATACATGACCAATACATAGGTTAAGAGTAAGTCTCGCTTTGATGCAAGTACACCCATAGCAGAAAAACCAATAGCAAATAAAAAGAGCATAGTAATCATTTGGTGCATTAGACTTGTTTCTGGAAACATAAGTAAAGCAGCACTTCCCCATATGATACCGTTGATAAGAATATTGGTGTAATATTTGTCTAGCCAAATGTCGGCATCTTTGAGTTTGTTGTCTTCTGTTTCATTTTTGAACTGATAGTAGTGATACAGTTGATAGACAAACATAATAGAAATAATCAATAGCCAGATACCAATAGAATAAAAATCCACAACATTAATTTGTATAGCTGAGAGCATGAGTGCACCTAGAATGTTTCCTAAAAGCATTATGGGCAAAGAAATATAATAAAAGGTGAGCTTGTCATACATTAAGCGTTCTTCAAAATCAATACTATCGTTATCTAAAGCTTCAATTACATTCTCTTCTTCATTAAGTTTATTATGCATTATAAATATCCCAATATTGAAATCTTATACTCTTATGATGAGTCTTTTTATTGTAAAGAATACTATAACATAATTGTGTTCATTTCTAATTTATTTATGTTAAAATCATTTATTAATTTATGATTTGGACAAGGAGCTTTATGAAAGCAGTATATTCACCTCAAAAGCGTGCTACGATACTCTCTAGTTCTGTAGCTACATTCTTAGTTTTTATAAAGCTTATTATTGGATTGGCCAGTGGTTCGGTGGCTGTGCTTGCTTCTGCTATCGACTCATTACTTGATATGCTGGTGTCACTTTTTAACTTTTTTGCGATTAAAAAATCAGAAGAACATCCCGATGAGATATATCAGTATGGCAAAGGTAAAATCCAGGCTATCGCTGCGGTGATAGAGGGTACGGCTATCTCTATTTCTGGGCTCTATATTATTTATGTAGGTATGATGAAACTTATAGAAGGGTCTGTCACGACACTCTTGGGGGCCTCAATCGTTGCGATGCTTGTCTCTATTGTCGTTACCTATTTTTTGGTGAGATATCTGCTCAAAGTAGCCAAAGAGACCGATAATCTTGTGATAAAGGCAGATGCCTTACACTACAAGACTGACCTCTGGTCCAATGCAACTGTACTTGTCTCTTTGGGTGTAGTGGCATTGACAGGATTTGATTGGGTAGATGCACTTTTTGGTATAGGGATAGGGGTGTATATTATCTACTCTGCCTATGAAATTATCGTAGAGGGGATAGAGATATTGCTTGACCGTGCTTTAGAGGGAGATATGGTGGCAAAGATTGGTGAAATCATCTCTAAACATCCAGAGGTTACCTCTTATCATTGGCTTAGAACCCGAACGGACGGTACTACCAATTTTGTAGAGTTTCATATGGTACTTCGTCCCAATATGTTGTTACTTGAGGCACACCGTATCGCCGATGAGGTAGAAGATGCTATTAAACTTTTAGATAGTAAAAAGAGATGGGTCATTACCCCACACTTTGACCCTTATGATGATGAGGCGCTCAATGATGCACATCTGCATGATAAGGTGAGTTTGGCAGATAAAAAGGAAGCAGATTAATGCCAAGGGCGATCTATCTGCTCTCTGTATCGATGAAAGAAGATACAATAGTGCTGCCTATGATACGTTTTGAGACTATAGCAAAAAATTTGAATTTGGGTGCTTGTGATCTCTTGATGTTTACTTCAAAACAGGCAGTCAAAAGTGCAGAAGCACTCAACCCTGCATGGAAAATGATACCTTCTCTTGCCGTAGGTGCTGCTACCGCTAAAGAGATAGAGGCATTGGGCGGGAGTGTGCTTTATCAGCCTACATCTTTTGATGGGCAGACGCTGGCGCAAGAGATTGTAGAAAAATTTCATGATAAAAAGATTTTATACCTACGTCCCCAAACAGTCTCGTTTGATGCAAAAACCTTTTTGCATCAATCAGGGATAGAGATAGAAGAGCAGATTCTCTACAAAACCTCTTGTATGACTTATGAACCCAGTGCTGCACCAAAGAGAAATGCCATTATTATTTTCACCTCTCCATCCACAATCGATTGTTTTTTTAAAAACTTTACTTGGGATGAGAGCTACACAGCCGTGGTAATTGGCAAAACGACTCAAGCACATTTGCCCAAGAATGTACGTTGTGAAGTGTCAGAAGTAGCAACAATTGATGCTTGCATACAAAAAGCCAAAGAAGTTTTACTCACTTCTAACTCCAAATAAGTTATAATCTTCTTAACCTAGGTGATGCGACTACTGTATTTGGGGTCCAACATTAATCTTAGTGGGACATGTAGTCTCTTGGTGTGCGGAAGTTTTCAGTGAAATTTACGTCAGTAGATGAGAAATCATCCCCTAAAGAGAGACTCTCTCCTACACCGTTGGCTTATTAGGGCTAACTTGACACAGAACGCTCGCCCGGGCTCATTAGTCATCGTCATTGCACGCATAGGACTTTGAAAAGCTTATTGACGAACAATGTGTTCGACTCAAATCTTTTCAAAATCCTCTACGCACAAGCACGATAACTACTGAGTAACCCCTTTTCAGAAAAATGAACATTGGTTATTAGGAATTTAATTTCTAATTTCTAATTTCTAATTTCTAATTTTTTTTCGGAGAAAAAACAAATGAACGTACTCATATTAGGTGCTGGTGGTAGAGAATACTCTATAGGTTTGGCGTTAAGTAAAGATGATAATGTAGAAAAAATTTACTTTGCCCCAGGTAATGGTGCGACAGATGCCCTTGGTGAAAATCTTTGTATTTCAGATTTTTCAGAACTCGCTGACTTTGTAGAAGCCAATGGTGTTGACCTGACGATTGTAGGACCAGAGGGACCATTGGTTGAGGGTGTGGTAGATGTATTTGAAGCAAGAGGATTGACTATCTTTGGTCCTTCAAAACAAGCTGCACAGCTAGAAGGTTCTAAAATCTTTATGAAAAACTTTTTGGCACGACATAATGTACCTACAGCAGCCTATATCGAGACAGATTCACTTCAAGATGCTTATAAATTTATTGAAACACTTGAAGCGCCTATCGTGGTAAAAGCAGATGGTTTGTGTGGTGGAAAAGGTGTGATTATCGCACAAAGCCATGATGAAGCCAAAAAGGCAGCAGGAGAGATGCTCTCTGGTAACTCTTTTGGTGATGCAGGTACCAAGATAGTAGTGGAAGAGTTTTTAGACGGCTACGAACTTTCTGTCTTTGCCGTTTGTGACGGAGAAGACTATGTGGTACTTCCTGCTGCACAAGATCATAAAAGACTTTTAAACAATGACGAAGGACCAAATACAGGTGGTATGGGAGCATATGCCCCGACACCACTGGTAAATGATGAGATTTACAGAAAACTGGATGAACGTGTCATTGTGCCAACCTTAGAAGGTATGAAGGCTGAAGGTATGCCTTTTAAAGGGGTGTTGTTTATTGGTGTGATGGTTGTAGATGGTGAGCCTCTTGTATTGGAGTATAATGTACGTTTTGGTGACCCTGAATGTGAAGAGCTTATGCCTTTACTCAAATCACCAGCATCCGAACTTTTTTACAAAGCGGCAACAAATGATTTAAAAAATGCTACAATAGAATTTCATGACAAATATGCAGTAGGCGTAGTGATGGCATCGAAAGACTATCCGTATAAAAGTACACCACCGGCTGAAATCATCGTAGATGACATTTACCATGAAGAGCTCAAAGAAAATACCCATATATCTTATGCGGGGGTGACACGTGGAGATGATGGTAAACTCTATGCAACAGGTGGAAGAGTATTGGTCTGTGTAGGTTTGGGTGAGAGTATCGCGCAGGCACAAAAACGTGCGTATATGTTGGTAGGTCAAGTACATTTTGCAGGCAAACAGTGTCGTACAGATATTGCGTATCAAGCATTACAGGTTTGATATGATGACAGAAAGAACTTCTATGCCTTTAGCTAATCTACAAAAAAGGATTGCTTCTTTTGTAATAGATGATATTGTGGTTGCTTTGTTATTGTTGGCTATTTTTTATAACCAACTTACTGAATTGGCATCATATATTCCTAGTGTTATTACGCCTGAATCTATTGAAATATTTAAAACGCATATGAATCAATTTTCAGTACAGAATGTACTTTTAATTGTGGCTTTAAAAATATTGTATCACGGATTGTTAATATGGCAGAATGGTATGACAATGGGAAAATATTTGATGAAGATAAGAGTAGTTGAAGTGGAGAATAATCAAAAACCCACACTCTTTAAAGCTTTTCTTAGAGCAGTGCTAAGAGTGGGAAGTGAAATGACTTTTTATTTAGGATTCGTTTTGGCCTTTTTTCTTCCACTTAAGCAAACATTACATGATAAATTGTCTGGTTGTATTGTTATAGATGCTTAAAATTTTTTACTTTTTTTTTGTATTATTTTGTGTGGCTACAACATCTCTTTGGGCAGAAAAAAACAAAAGTAAAATAGAAGTGATTGCAACATCATTGCACTCTACAAAAAACAGTGTTGACGCGACTAAAGGTGTAGTGGTATACTATAATGATTCAATCATTAAAGCTACTTCGGTCTCGTACAATAAAAAAACTAAATTGCTGGTACTAGACGGTAAAGTAGAGATGATAGGATATCAGGGGAGTAAAGAACATACAAATCATATAGAGATACAAACAGATACCAAAGAGGTACGTTTTAAAGAACTTTTTTTGGCAAGTGAGAATGATGTATGGCTTATGACAAAGAATGCACATCGATTAGATGCCAATTATACATTGGGAGCGAGTATACTCTCTTCGTGTGAAGTTGAGAAGCCGTTATGGTATATGGCATTTAAACATTCCTTATATGACAGTAAAGCAAAATATATGAAAGTATATGATGCTAAAGTTTATTTTTTGGATATACCTGTTTTCTATTCACCTTATTTAGGGTTTTCAACAGAAAAGCAAAGAACATCAGGTTTCCTTTTTCCTCTTTTTGGATATAGCGCCAATGAAGGATTTGTTTATGAACAGCCTGTATTTTGGGCCATAAAACCAAATATGGATATAGAATTTAACCCGCAAATTCGTACCAATCGTTCTATAGGTTTTTACAGTACATTTCGCTTTGTTGATACACCATATTCATCCGGAGAGATGCGGTTGGGATATTTTACTGATTTTTTATCTTATCAAAAACGAAACAATACAAAAGATCGTAATCACTATGGAGTAGAGTTTAATTATAATTCATCTAATGTTTTTGGGAAATATCTACCACAAGGATATATAGATGGCTTGTATGTCAATACAACATATTTAAATGATATAGATTATTTGAATTTACAAAAAACCCATTTAAGTCATTTTGGTTTAACACCGTTACAAGAATCCAGAGTAAATTATTATCTGTATAATGATACTTATTATACGGGTTTGAATGCCAAATACTTTATTGATTTTTCTCCAAATGTTGATAAAGATGAGACTATCCAAATTTTACCATCTATGCAGTGGCATAAATATTTAAATCATCTTATATGGAACAATTTGACATATAGTATAGATGCCCATTTTAATAATTTTTTTAGAACAAAAGAAGCCACATTAAGACAGGCAGAAGTTAAAATACCTTTAGAATTTACAACTTCTTTTTGGGATGATTTTATCAATGTTTCTTTGGGTGAGGTATTTTATTATAGTAAGTTTTTCTTTGGTAACGGGACATATCCTTATCATACTTTTGGATATTATAGTAATATTCATCAAGCTAAAGTATTTACAGATTTAACAAAAAAATATGCAACCTTTATACATATATTACAGCCTTCTGTTGAATATATAAAGCCAGGAAATGAACAGGAAACACCTGTAAATTTTGAGAAGTTGCTTCCAGAACAAAAAGCATTGTTTGCAGTAGGTTTGCCAGAAGAACAGTATCGTATTGCACTAAATCAATATTTTTATACAACCACTATGGATTTAAAATTTTTTCAACGTATTTCACAAATTTATTATCCCAATAGAGACTATAAGTGGGCAGATTTGGAAAATGAAATGCAGTACAATTGGAGACAATGGCATTTTTATAATAATATAATCTATTCTTATAAGTTTGGAAAAATTCGAGAATCTTCCAGTCGTATATCATTATATAAACAAAAATACAATTTTACATTAGGTCATAGTTACAAACAAAAGCTCGCAGATGATCAAGATACTTCTATACCGTCTAATGATATGAGTTTTACTTTTTCTTATCAATGGAATCATAATATTGATATTGAAGGTGGATTTACGTATGATATTACTGAAGCATCAAGTAAGCAATGGCGACTAGGTGGAAAATACCATCAAGATTGTTGGAGTGTAGCAGGGGCTATACGGCAAGATATTACACCCCGACCTGTGGGCTTTACAAAAGAAAATAGTTTTTATTTACAGTTTAATTTTATTCCCTTTGGAGGGGTAGGAACAGGAGATAATAAGTAATGCAAAGTCCAATTAAAG
>JALSSQ010000193.1 GCA_026984165.1 Sulfurovum sp. | reverse complement strand
TATCATCCTTAAAGCCAACTCGCTTGTAGATACAGATATCATCAAAGCACTTTATAAAGCTTCCATTGAAGGCTGTAAAGTTGACCTCATTATACGTGGTATTTGTTGTCTGAAACCAGGGGTGAAAGGGGTATCAGAGAACATTACTGTCTCTTCGGTCATAGGAAAGTACTTGGAACATGCACGTATTTACTTCTTTAAACACGACAAGGTCAAATGCTATATCGCTTCAGCAGACTTGATGCCACGTAATCTTGTACGTCGTGTAGAACTTATGACCCCTGTCTTAGAAGAGAATCTTAAACAAAAAATAGAGCAAATCCTTATGCTTCAACTCGCAGACAACAGCCTACGCTGGGAACTGCAAGAAGATGGTACCTACACCAAAACACCTCCACTGGGTAAAGAGATCAACAACCATTGTGTGTTAGAAGAGTATGTCTCTAAAATACATGACAAAACCAAAAAAGAGACACCTGATTATGTCTCTCGTTTGGCAAATAGAATTTTGAAGGAGAGTTAATGTTACTAAAATTTCAAGAATGGACACCAAAACTTGGCAAAAATGCATGGGTAGCCAAAGGTGCTTCGGTGATAGGAAGAACCACCATGGGTGAAGACTCGGCTGTGTGGTTTGGCTGTGTGGTACGTGGAGATGTACACTTCATTACCATTGGAGACAGAACCAACATCCAAGACCTCAGTATGATACATGTCACCCACCACAAAAAAGCAGATATGAGTGACGGAAACCCCACCATCATCGGCAACGATGTCACCGTAGGACACAGAGTCATGCTACACGGATGCACCATAGAAGATGCCTGTCTCATAGGGATGAGTGCTACCATACTAGACGGTGCAGTCATAGGCAAAGAGTCCATCGTAGGTGCAGGAAGCTTAGTGACTAAAAACAAAAAATTCCCCCCAAGAAGCCTCATCATGGGAAGCCCAGCAAAGGTCGTGAGAGAACTCACAGACGAAGAAGTAGCAGAACTCTATGCCTCTGCTAAACGTTATGTTGCGTTTAAGAATGAATACATAAACTAATATACAAATCTGTTTCCAAAAATAGATATGCAGTCGCGATAGTGGTTGCGCTTTTTTCTTTTTTGGTTACTCTTTTCTCTTTTGTCGCAGTACAAAAAAGAAAAAAGTAACAAACAACACACAAACAAAAAGGAAATTCAAATCAATACATAAAAGGTTATATTTATGACACAAATCCTAGGCAAAAGCTTCAAAGACATGTTATCCTCAACAGTCCTCCTCTTTGTACTCAAAGTCACCCTCATCGCCCTAGCCATCACCATGGCACTACTTTGGCTACTGGGTGGAAGTCTCAAGGGTTTCATAAGCTCTTACCTTTCATGGTTACCATGGGAGTGGCTACAAACCACAGGAGCATCTGTGGCATCTATCGCCATCGCATATATGGTTTTCATTATGATGATTTCTATGGTCACTTCATTTATGGCAGAACCCCTACTCATAACCTTAGCACAAAAACACTACCCTGACGTAAAAGTGGTAGGTACACCTCACATCAGTACTTCTTTGATGCTCAGCCTCAAATCTGCCCTTATTTTCTTTGCTATCTTTATGTTTACTTTTCCTGTGATGTTTATACCTCTTGTAGGTGCTGTATATATGTTATGGCTTTGGTCTATACTGCTTAAAAAACCAACTATTTATGATGTAAGTTCTCTCTTTATAGAAGATAAAAAAGAGCTAAAAGCAAAAACAAAAAAATCAACCATACTAGCCATGATAGCCGCAGGCTTTAACTATATTCCTCTGCTCAACATCTTTGCTGCTGTCTTTGCACAGATACTGTTTTTACATAAAATATTAGGGAATGAAGAGGTTTAATTCGCTTCTTTTTTGAGCCTGCGTTCTTTTTGGGAAGATTTGGAAAACTGCAACAACTCATCTGTAGTCGATATATACTCAGGGAGTGTTTCTAAAGATTTTTCCATGACTTTGGCTGCACACAAAGCATCAGAATAGGCTCTGTGATGCGTGGCTGTCTCTATCTGTAATGTCTCGATGAGATAGGCTAACCCATAACGCTCACTCTCAAAAGTACGTTTCGCCAAATCGATGGTGCAGAGCTTTGGATTACCAATATTGCCTAAACCAAAACGCTCAAAAGAGGCATCTAAAAAACCATAGTCAAAATCTGCATTATGTGCCACAAAAACAGCATCTTGCATAAAATGTTTTAATTGCATCAGCGCCGTTTTCCTGCTTGGTGCACCTATAAGATCTTCTGGTTCTATGCCAGTAATTTTACTAATGTATTCTGGCAAAAAAGCACACTCAACAAATGTTTCCAAATGCTCTATTA
>JALSSQ010000192.1 GCA_026984165.1 Sulfurovum sp. | reverse complement strand
CAGTCAAAACAGTAAGAGAAGCAGTATTTCCCCTTAAATATAATATGCCCTCTAAAACTTTGGAAGAAAAAGGCTTTTTATTTAGTCAAGATGATGCACAGTCATTTCTCTATCTTTTGCGGCATACCCCCAGTAACACCTATGTAGGTACTGTGCGCGTATTTTTTGTAAATCACAAAACTCCTATACACTTATTACCTATGCAAAAAGATGGTGGCGTAAAAGATATTGGACAATTAACACAGACATTACCAATTGTTGAGATTTCAAGAGCTGCACTCATTCAAAATTTACCTTATCATAAAAAATATTCTATACGTCAATTGCACGCATTACTAACTTATAGATTAAGAATTGCAACACGCATTAACTTTTTATTGTACCCCAATACCATGGTTTTTTCTCTTATGAAACCTGCCTTACACCACATACTCAAAAGGCAGCATGTCAATTTTAAACAAATTGGTGAACCTGTAGATTCTTATGGTATGCATACTCCTTTTGGCATAGAGAGAAAAGCTCTGTTGTCAGACACAGAAGAAACCATGGGAACCATCACCCGTCACTACCTCAAAGCACTCTGCCAAAACCCAGATGCTTTCTGGAGGTTTATAGACCACAACCCTTACCTTGAACGCTCCGACATACAGCTAGAGAGGATTTGTCAGCTCTTTAAAGAGTACGGCGATGATGTGCCCTTGTCTCTTCTCATAGGAGAAGAGCTTTAAGGCTTGACCCTATAGATGACTGCATACATCAAGGGTACATAGTAAAGATTGAGCACCGTTGCCCATGCCACCCCAAACCCCAAAGAAATCGCCATAGGTTGCAAGATAAGCGCCTGACCTGAAGCAAAAAACATAAGTGAGGAAAGTCCTAAAACAGTAGTAACCGATGTGAGTAAAATAGGACGCAAGCGCATACCTGCTTTTTCCACCAATGCATGTTGGTTTTGGCTGCCTTTTATAAAGTCCAGCATGATAAGCCCATCATTGACGACTACTCCGGCCAATCCTATGATACCCATCACCCCTGGCATCGTCATGTGTATCCCCATCACATAGGTGCCAAACAATGCGCCAAAGAGCGAAAGTGGTATCACACTCACCACAATAAGAGGTAAAACCAGGGAGTTAAACATCCACACCAAGGTGATAAAAATAAGAAACACCGCTACTAACAGCGCTCGTGTCATCTCTTTTTTAAGCTTGGCATTCTCTTTTTGCTCACCTTTGATTACAATACCGATACCCTCCTTTTTCATGCGTTCCAAAAGAGGCTTAATGCGCTCCATCACTTCAATAGGTGTAATCATTTTTTTATCGACTGAAGCAAAAAGAGAACGTACCTTTTCGCCATCTTCTTTGAAAATCTTAACAAAAGATTTTTTATATATAAAATCACACACATCCGCAAGTCTCACACGTTTTTGCCCATCTGGCGTTGACAGCATAAAGTCTCTAAGTGCCGCAGTATCTTGTTTATATCTGTCTTCTATTTTGATGCGTACCAAGCCTTTGGTATCAAATATTTTTCCATATTCTGCTTTAAGAAAAGCACCTCTTAGCACAGAGGTAATATACCCTTCGCTCATCCCCAAAGATTGTCCATATTCATTGACGCGAAGTTTCAGTTCACGTTCACCAATGTTGGCATTGTCAGATACATCTTTCACACCGGCTATAGCAGAAAGATTCTCTTCTACTTTCTTCATGGCTGCAAGTTTGACTTTCATATCTGGATGTTCAAATCCGATTTCAATATCATTGGAGACAATCCCTGCTTGTTGGACATAGACGTTAAACTCCTCAAACACCTTTTTGCCTTGTATGGTTTTTGATGCAAATTGAGGCAGCAGTTTTTTTTGTATCTCTTTGGCTATATCTTGAGAGAGACGTTTTCGTATCATATCTGTATCATCATACTCCAGTGAAAAGAGTGGATTAATATAGGTATCAAAAAAGTTCTCTGGTGCTTTTTCATGCAGGTTGATAAAGATTTGGAAAAGGTTCTCCCCTACTTCTACTGTTTGGTCTTTGTTAAATTTAAATCCTATCACAGAAGTGACTGAGTCCATCTCTTTTTTATCTAGCAACTGCATAATGGCTTTTTCTATCTGTGTGACATAGACTTCGGTATCGACCAGTTTATTGTTTATATTTACTTTTCCATTAAGATACACCTGTTGGGCATCAAACTCTGGAAAAAGCTGAAACTTTGTCAGTTTGCCTACGCCAACCGTCCCCAATATAATGGCCAGTAAAATCACAGCCAATGAGGTTTTTTTATGCCGAAGCAGTCTAGCCAAAAACCTGTCATACCATGCAATAAACCCAGGCCATATACCCTCTTTTTGCTTATCATGTTTAAATGTCCCCATGGCAAAAAACTCTTTGGCATGCAGGGGCAAAAAGTAAAACGCTTCAAAAAGTGACGAGAGCAGTAAGACAGAAATCATCACAGGGAGTACTTTCATAAACATCCCCATCTTCCCTGACATCATCAGTAGAGGCAAGAAGGCAAATACTGTCGTCAGTGTTGCGGTCATGACGGCAGGAAACATCTCTACCGCACCATCTATGGCAGCATCTCTGGGGGGTTTTCCCATCTCCATATGTCTATAGATATTTTCTGCCACGACAATGGCTTCATCTACCAGCATACCCAATGCTATAAGTGCGCCTAAAAGTGTCAGCATATTGAGGCTGTAACCTATCATATCTGCTACAATTAACGTAATCATAAAACTCGCAGGTATCCCTATGGCTACGACAAAAGCAATACGCATATTCACAGAGAGGAACAATGCTGTAAAGACTAAAATAAGACCGAACAAAATATTGGAAGAGACAAGATTAAGACGGTTTTTAATCCAAATCGAAGTATCTGTATATGCTTTAAAGTGTATATTTTTATATTTTTTGTTAAATGTTGGCAATATTTTTTTAATCTTTTTACTTAGTGCAATCGCATTTCCCTCTTTACTCTTGTTGATATTGAGTGAAATATTAGGCTCACCGTTATAGTGAGAAAGCTGAGAAGCATCGCCTAGACCATAATGCACCTGTGCAATATCACCCAATCTTAGATGCTTTCCATCTACTGAAAGCATCGTGTTTGCCAATGCAGTGGCATTTTTTTCACCATTGATTGTAGAGATATAAAGATGATCTCCCTGTCCATCAAGTGTGCCTGCAGGAAATATACTCGAAAGGTTTGAGATAGCTTGATAAATAGCTCTTTTATCAAGTCCATAGGCTGTAATTTTTTTTTGATTGAGTGTGAGCAGAACTTCCTCATCTGTATCGCCACGTATATCAATGCTACTGAGATCATGAATGCTTGAGAGTTTTCTCTTTAACACCTTGGCTGCATCAATAAGTTCTTTTTTAGGCACATTTCCAGAAATAGCTACCAACAAAAGCGGATATTGATGTACCACAACACGAGCTACTGGCTCATCCATGTCTGCAGGTAAATCCTTTTTTGTTTTACTAATAATATCTTTGACATCATTGAGTACTTCCTGAGAATCTTCATCTGTTTTGATATCTGCTGTAATATGAAAAAAACCATTTTGTATAGCGGTATTGACACTTTCTATACTAGAAAGACTTTTGAGCTCATCTTCAATGGTATTGACTGCCATTTTATCGAGCACATCTGCACTCGCTCCTGCATACGTACCCTTGATAGAAATCATATCCAAACTTGAAGGAGGAAATATCTCTTTGGCAATATTTTGATAGGCAAATATAGAAAGCAAAAACATAAATATCATCAAAATATGATTGATAATAGGTCTATCTACAGCAAAACGAATAAATCCTCTCATTGATCTTCCTCGTCAGTAATCACAAAAATGGTATCTGATACCTGGTTTTTATATTTGAGTGCTTCAACATTTTCTTTTAACATTTCCCCTTCTGCTTTGAGTGCTTCAACTTCTCTTGTCATCTCATTGACACTTTTGCTCTCATGATAAATCTGATTGCTCAAGTATATTTTTATCATGGTAAGAATTAAGACGATACTCATTGTCATCACAATCACAGCCACCATACCAAAGGTGACGCCATTTTCCTTTTTTATTTTATTTGCTGTCATTCTTAAACCTGAAACTTCTTAATTTGGCAGATCTGCTTCTGGGATTTGTTTGTAATTCTTCTTTGGTTGCAGTTATCGGTTTGCGCCCAAGCATATGACCCAAAGCATGGTTATTACCACAGGTACATCGCATTGCTTGAGAGTCGCATATACAAGCTGTAGCCCATTTTTTAAATCTATTTTTCACCAATCTGTCTTCTAAAGAATGAAAGGTAATCAAAGAAACCACTTCACCTTCATAATGTTTATCTTCTATAACATCAAGCAGACCTTCTATCTCTCCCAATTCATTATTGACTTCTATACGGATTGCTTGAAACATCAGTGTTGCGGGATGTATTTTGCCGCCTGCAGGAATGACAGATTTTGCTATCTCGCTTAACGCTTTTGCACTCTCTATGGGTGCTTTGGCTCTTGCTTCTACCACTGCACCTGCCAATTTACGATAACTTCTTACTTCCCCATAGGCATCAAAAATATACTCTAGTTTATCTTGAGAATAGGTATTGACCACTTCATAGGCACTTAACGATGCATTGGCATCCATACGCATATCAAGTGTTTCGGAGTTAAAAGAAAAGCCTCTTTCTTTTTTGTCTAACTGTAATGATGACACACCAAAGTCTGCCAAAACTGCGGTAATCGGAGCTTCTTTCAATGTAGGGAACACTGTAGCAAATGTGCCTTTGTACAAACAACTTCGTGCTTCAAAAGGCTGGAGTCTATGTTGAGAAAAAGTCAATGCTTCACTATCTCTGTCTATACCAATATGCTTAAGATGTGCATATTTAGCTAAGATTTCAGAACTATGTCCTGCATAGCCTAATGTACAGTCCACAAAGTACCCTTCAGGTACATCTTCAAAACTTTTTAACACTTCATTGAGCAAGACAGGTATATGCGGTGTATCCACGAGATTCCTTATGTGAAAAGAGGTTAATTTCTACTTTCTACTTTCTAATTTCTAATTTACACGATATAATACCCAAATAATCCTAACAAAGGTTTCTTAAATCATGGACAAGCATCTTATTGAAGATATACAACATATCTCTCTTTCTCTTTTTAACAAAAATTTTTTCTCTGTCTATCATGGTTCAATATCTGCACGCATGAGTACAAGTGCATTTATTATTAACTCTAAAGATACTATTTTAAATGAAATCGAAGAGGACTCACTTGTAAAGCTAGATTATCAAAAAAGAGACTACCGATGGAATTTGGCAAATCCAGACGTACATATACATGAACATATCTATAAGACTATCCCTAATGCCAAATATGTCAGTTACACTATGCCTCCTTATGCAACTGCTTTTTCACTCAAACACGGGAAGGTCTCTCCTGCAGATTATTATGGCAAAAAAATCTTGGGTGAAGTTGTTGTTTTTGACCCTAAAAACATTGATGACTGGCTCGAACGTGCTCCTTTTGAAATAGCACATTTTTTTCAAAAATATGACACCCATTTATTACTTATTAAAGGCTTTGGACTGATAGCATATGATAGAGATATTACTGAAATGGCAAAGAAAATATCGATTTTAGAAAACACTTGCAGACTGCTTGCTCTATCTGCAAATTTGTAAACCACTTTTGTAAAGCTATTTTTGTTATACTTGTCAAACACTATTGTAGGGAATAAGTATGAATCAGACAAAAAAACGTTTAGCCATCATAAAACTTGCTATTTCTATGACAGATACTGAGACTATACAACTTCAGGTCCTAAAACTTGGTTTACTAAAAACTGACAGCAAAATGGAAGAGATACTTTCCATGCTCAATGCACAAAATTATGCTCAGGCAGAACGTCTTATTTCTCGTTATATTGAAGCACCAAACGATACCATAGTACAAAGAACAATCCAATCAGAAGCGCTTACCAAAAAGAGTCCTGAAGAGGCAATGATAAAACGCAAAAAAGAATCTGCCACAGAGGAAGAAGATAGACTGCTTACCCTACAGGAAAAAATAAAACAAGATAAAGATAAAGCCATTATAGAAGAGTTTGAACTCTTTACAGAAGATACTGAAGAAGAGACACAAACCATCGAAGAAGATATAAACTATAATGCATTTCTTAATACTGCTTCCAAAGCTAAAAAAATCTCTGAAGAGACTATTGATTATGACAGCCTTCTCAAGGTAGAGGCAGAAGATGTATTAGCAGATAATATTGCCTTAGATATATCAAACCAAAAGGAAAATACATTCTTTCAAGAAACGCATATCCATAATCCATCCACTGCAACAGGTAATGATGATTTTATCAATGTAGCAGAGGATACCACAAAAACATTGCAAAATGAAGAGTATCATTCCAGCCATACAATATCTAAAAAGAAACACGATACACAGAAGACACCTGTAGAGCAAACTGATGAAACCCACTATCAAGCTATTTCATATATTGATCAAAAACTAAAAAATATGAATAATCAGTATCCTCCTGTCCATACAAGTGACGAACAATTTGTTTCTGTTGAGACATGGCTATCAAAGATTGCCAATGAAGGCTATACGGAAACAGATGTAGAAACCATTATTAAAAAGACAGAACAACTTACTCAGACAAATAAAGCTGAAGCAGCGCAACTTCTGTTAACCACAGCTGCAACGCAGTCCAAATATGCACACTTTAGGCTTGCACGCGCCTTGTTTAAGGGAGATATTCTTCAAAAAAATCTAGCAGAAGCTTTTAATATCATTAACCATCTAGCACTCAATGATGACTATCCTGAAGCAATATGTGACTTAGCACAATTTTACGAAAAAGGTATAGGCATCAGTAAAGATAAAAAAAAGGCTGAAACACTCTATAAAGAAGCGATGGATTTAGGCATACAAAGAGCAATAAAGCATTATGAACGCCTACACAAAAAGAACAAAAGTTTTTTTAGTGCATTTAAAAAATAAAAGATTCATATTAGATTAAAGTTGTTGTATCCCTTCATAAGCAACTTGTATCATTTTATCTATCTCTTTTTTCTCTATTGTGTAAGGTGGCATAAAATAAATAATATGCCCTAATGGTCGCAACAATACACCTTCTGAAAGTGCATACTCATAAAGGCGTAAACCAATACGCTCTTTACTTTCATATCCTTGAAGTTCTATTGCAGTTACCATACCTTGTTGTCGGACTTCCTTTACATTTGACAATGCTTTAAATTTTTCAACTTCTTTTTGTATATAACGTGCTTTATGTTCATTTTGTTCTAAAATATTTTGGCTTTCAAATATCTCCAATGTCGCCAAAGCAGCAACACACGCGAGAGGATTCCCTGTATATGAATGTGAATGCAAAAAAGCTTTATGTTCATTATAGTCACAGTAAAAAGCTTGATAAACCTCAGCGGTAGTCATCACAACTGACAAAGGTAAGTAACCTCCGGTCAACCCTTTGGAAAGTGTCATAAAATCTGGTGAAATGTCTGCATGTTCACAGGCAAACATTTTGCCTGTACGTCCAAATCCTGTCATAATTTCATCTGCAATAAGATGCACATCATATTTTTGTGTTAATTTTCGTGCACCCTTAAGATACGCAGGATGATACATGTGCATCCCCCCTGCTCCTTGAATGAGTGGTTCAACTATAAATGCTGCTATTTCATTCGATTTTTCTTTTAGATACTCTTCTAAAGTCTCCAGTGCTGCTTGTGCTGCTTGTAAAGTTTGATCAACAGGTACAGGAACTTGAATATTTTGTATCAACAGCGGCTCATAGGTTTCTTTATAGAGACTCACATCTCCTACAGATAGGGCTCCAATGGTTTCACCATGGTATGAGTTTGTCAAGGAAAGAAACACAGGTTTACACTTACCTAAGTTTAAATGATAATGATAGCTCATCTTTAGTGCAGCTTCTACAGCAGAAGAACCATTGTCAACATAAAATACCTTTTGAAGTGTCTTGGGCGTAAGTACCACAAGTTTATGTGCAAGATCTACTGCAGGCTTATGGGTAAAACCTGCTAAAAGTACATGTTCCAGTCTATCAAGTTGTGCTTTAATCTTACTCCCAATAAAAGGATTTGCATGCCCAAAAAGATTAACCCACCATGAACTGACTGCATCAATATATGCATTCTCTTCAAAATCATAAAGCAATACACCTTTTGCAGACTTGATAGGAATAAGAGGTAAAGTTTCATGATCTTTCATTTGTGTACATGGATGCCAAATAACATCTAAATCTCGCTGCATCATTTCAGAATTTGTTACTTCCATAATTATTATATACCCCATTTCAATTACAATTAACCACAACTTTACTAAAATATTACAAATTTTTAGATTAAGGGCAGATACAATATGATTAGTTGGATGCAAAAACACAATAAATACTTGGTGTGGACCATATGGATAGCCACCATCGCATTTATTGGTGCTGGTTTCGTGGGCTGGGGTAGCTATAGTTTTGGCTCAAAGGCAGGGAATGTCGCCAAGGTAGGAAATATAGAGATTAAACAATCAAAGCTAAATATGGTTTACAGCAACATCTATGCGCAGTACAACCAAATGCTCAAAGGAGAACTTGACGAACAAAAAGCCAAAGAGCTGGGACTTGTCAAACAGGCTTTTTCAACCATTGCAACACAGGCTAAAATATTGAATTTTGCACAAGATATGGGTATTGTAGTTTCAAATAATGAATTGATACACAAACTTGAAAGTATAAAAGCATTCCAAGAAAAAGGTAAATTTAGTAAAGAAATTTACAACACTTATCTCCAATCTCAACACCTCAAAGCAAAAGACTTTGAAGCCACACTAAAAGAAGAACTTATCATTACTAAAACTTTAGCTCTATTGAAAACCAAAGCATTGCCTTTAGAAACAGAAGCATTAGGTGCTGCTATGAATGTTGCAGATAAAATTGCTTACAAAGTATTGACAACATCTGATGTCAATTATATATCAGATGAAACAAAAGTCAAAACATTTTGGGAAACACAAAAAGAGAACTATATGACTGACAAACAATACAATCTCTCTTTGGTCTGGACACCAAGTAATCAGGTGACAGTAAATGATGAAGAACTCAAAAATTATTATGATGCAAACAGTTTTAACTACACAGATGCACAAGGCAAACAACTTACATTTAAAGAAGCAAAAGAACGTGTCACCAAAGATTTAAAACTTAAAAAAACAAAAAAATCTGCACAAAAAACATACATTGCTTTTAAAAAAGGTGAAATAAAAAGCTCTGAGACAATGACACTTCCTGTAGGTGATTTGAAACTGACCAAAGCACTGTGGCAAGAAATAGAAAACAAAAATATTGGAGACATTTTAAAACCTAAAGTAGTAGGAGAACAATATGTCACTGTAAAGATTAATAAAATTATTGAACCACAGGTAATGACCTTTGAACAGGCAAAAGAGAAGGTAACAAAAATCTATGACTTACAAGCGAAAAAAGAAGCTCTGTTAACTCTTGCAAAATCAACACTTACACACTTAGATGATGCCAATCTTACTGTATCTGATTTCATTACTTTTACAAATCGTGACAACCTAAAACCTCTAAATTCACAAGAAAGTTTACAATTTTTTCAAAAACTCTTTACATCTAATGAAGAAAAAGGTATCATTAGCATATTGGATAAAGTAATAGTTTATAATATTATTGAACAAAAACTTTTACCTGTAGATAAAAATCAGACAGATTTTGTAAAACAAACTGTCAACCAAATGAAACAAAGAACCTTTGAATCTAACTTTTTAAAAATGTTAGACAAACAATATCCTACGGAAGTCTATATGGGAGGACTAATAAATTGAGTGAAACAATCTTAGCTATAGATATCGGTTCAACAAAAATATGTGCGATTATAGCTGAGATTAAAGACTCAAAAGTCCAAATACAAGGGCATGGCATAGCAAAATCACAGGGGATTAAAAAAGGGGCTATCACCAATATAGAACTTGCTTCCAAAGCAATTAAAAAAGCTATAGGTGATGCAAAACGCATTGCTGGTTCTAATCTTACCTCTGCTACCGTATCTATCTCAAATGCCTATGCCAAATCTCTAAACTCAACAGGTGTTGTCAATATTCCACATAAAGACATCTCCATCAAAGAAATTAACCGTGTGATGCAAACTGCACTTTACAATGCCAATGTACCTAATGAGTATGAAGTAGTACATGTACTCCCCTACAATTTTAGAGTAGATGATCAAGACTTTATTGAAGATCCATTTGGCATGAATGCCTCTCGTATGGAAGTAGATGTCAACATCATTATGACACAAAAATCAAATCTCTCCAATCTCAAAAAAGCTGTACGTTCTGCAGGTGTTGAGATAGATGGCATTGTCTTAGCAGGATATGCCTCTGCTATAGCTGTTATGGACGAAGATGAAAAAGAACTTGGTGTTGCAGTCATTGATCTTGGTGGTCAAACATCTAACCTTGTAATACATACAGGTAATTCTATTCGATATAACGACTTCTTAGGTGTTGGTTCCAACCACATTACCAATGATTTATCTATGGCATTGCATACACCTCTGCAAATTGCAGAAAATGTCAAAATACGTCATGGAAACCTTGTTGAGACAAATAATGAAGTAATTGAACTACCTATTATAGGAGATGAAGAAAATCGAAACAATGTCTCTTTGGAGATTGTACATTCTGTTATTTTCTCTCGTGTAGAAGAAGCACTTACACTATTGGCAAACTCACTTGAAAAGTCTGCACTAAAAGAGCAAATAGGTGCAGGTATCATACTTACTGGGGGTATGACTAAGCTTAAAGGTATAAGAGAATTGGCACAGTCTATTTTCCCTGCTATGCCTGTACGTGTAGCCAAAATAGGTCAAGGGATAGAAGGACTTTTTGATGAGCTTAAAGATCCTGTTTATTCAACCGTACTTGGTTTACTACTATATAAAGCAGGTAAG
>JALSSQ010000191.1 GCA_026984165.1 Sulfurovum sp. | reverse complement strand
TTTAACATAGTGGTTTTGTTATCCTTATCTAATTTCAAAATTTAGGATTTAATTCCCCTAAATTTTAAAAGTTTTAAGGTGATGAGTAACCCCTTTGTCCTTCTACTTGTCTAACTTTGGTTCTTGTATATATTTTTCTGAATAATATTTTTCTACCTCTTCAGCAGAATGCTTATAATTTAAAAACTCATTCCGCCATTTTTTTGCCTTCTCACAATGTGGGTGACAATGGTTTTGAACAGGGCAATACCTTCGCTCAATTTCATTAGTAATAGCTAAAGCCCATTGCAACGATCCATTTGCCCATTCACAGTATTCACACCATACTTTATCAGCAAAACGCATACTGGGTATATTGTGACGATCATAATTAAAGTATGGTTTTGGATCTATATTTTTTTGGCGACGAATCCAAAAGTATAACTTATTAAAGATTACTAAAAACAGAAATAATGGGAGTAAAGCAAAAGCAAATAATAAAATCATTAACATGCCAATAGGTGGGCCTATAAAACCTAAGCGCTATTTATGTTTTTTATTTAGTTCTCGAATATGGTAATCGAAACTTATCTTTTTATCTGTATTTGATATATTCATAAAGTAATCTCCTTTCTCAATGTACCAGTTTTTACTTTCTGCCCATAACCTAGTCTAAATAGTAAAATCTGCGATTGGTCATCTCTACAAGGAAAAACCTTCTCATACTCAGTCCATATATCTTCAAGAAGTTTCGTGTGTTTGGCATTAAAAATATCTCTTCTACCCAATATCCAATTAACTCGTAGAAAAGTCAGTATGGTCATTGGCTGGAAAGATATGCCTAAGCGTGTTGCTTCTAGCCAGACTCTTTCCATGGCTCTACCGCCTTCAAAAAAACTTTTTTGATCTGTGCCATCAATGCGAATCATGCCGATTGCTGAGGCTTGCTTTATACCCTTAGCCGCCAGATTAGCAGCAACTTTCGACATTCCAATTTTATTCATTTTATCTGCTACCCACCATGGTTTTATCATTTTTAGAAACAGTTCACCCTCAAATCCAGCTTCAAGATTTTTAAGATGAAAACCATCTCTAGTAACTAAAGCCTCTTCATCAGAGAAATGAATATTTGACATTAATAATTCATGTATACTTTGGGTTTCCATACGCAAAACATCTGCTTTTTTAACTAGCTTTGCAATAGTATTCAAGTCTGCTTTATCTGTGTATAAATCAAGTGTTGTACCAGCAATTTTGGCACATTCGATTTTGAGTAAATCAAGATCTTCTTGAGGGATAGGTTTACGATTATACTTAGTACGATTGGTTTGACGCTCCCAAATAAATCTTGCTTTAGGGTCTTCAATTGTATCTTTAGTTTGTAATGATATCTTTGCAGAAAATTTTTCATTATCTGAAGATGTTAGTAATGTATTCGTAGGCATTAATCCATACTTACTAGCAGATATTTTTATATTTTCTGCTACAGCACCACACGCAATAATGGAAGCTATTTGATTCACATTAAATAATGATTTGTCTTTTTCAGGATCAAGCTCTAAATGAATAGTATTTGTTTTGTAACTTAGTTTCCAAGGTTGAGTATTTTCGCCGGATGGTGCTTGTTGCCCTGCTTTTAAGATATAGCCCATAACTTCATCAGGAATATCACCTGTAATTGGCGTAGATAGTTCAGGTGGTGTGATTTTCTCTGGACCAATGGTTGGTTTTAAATTTGCCATGCGTTGTTTGGCAATATTTAGTTTTAATTTTTGGATTGGGTTTTTATTGCCTAATGGCATGACGCTTTTAATAAATCTTCTTGTTAGTAAATCATATTGAAAATAATAAGGAGCTGCTTTAATTCCCTTTTTATTCAAAATTATTCTAAGTACTTCTGTTGTCGCGGTTGCAGAACACATTTGGCAAGCTAGGCTTAGCGATGGGCCACTTTTTGTTTTTATAGAGTTCTCATCCATCACCACATATTTTAGGTGTGCAAATTTAGGAGTAAGACCAACAAAGAATCTTAGAAGTTGTTCATCCTCATCCATCCCATCATGAATATCAAAATACTCATCAAAGCCCATTTTGTTTGGCATAAAGACTATCAGTGCAGAACTAAAACCTATTGGTCCTGCGGTGATAACAGGTATGCCTTTTGCAAGTGCTGTATTAAAAATTAAGCGACGGATTTTTATATTGAATGCATCCATACCATCGACAACGATATCGACATCTTTTAAAAACGCATCAACATTCTCTTCGCTGATACCTTTGGGATAGGTCTTGATTTCAGCATAGGGATTAATTTCATGTGCTTCTTTGACCATTACTTCAACTTTCGGCTGGTCTAGGTTACGGATTTTTGCGCCGTACTGACGATTCATGTTTGCCAATTCATAATCA
>JALSSQ010000190.1 GCA_026984165.1 Sulfurovum sp. | reverse complement strand
ATGACTGCGAATGCCTTTGGTTCATTTATGACGATGATAGGGCTTGAGACCCTCTCATTACGTGTAGAACGCATTAACCAAAATGTAGCAAAAGTTGCAGCGTTGCTTGATGAAAAATTTCCAGAAGGTGTCAGTGTGAACCACCCATCCCTTCCATCTAGCCCAGACCATGCACGTTACAAATCAGACTTTGCACAGGGGTGCGGACCTCTGCTTAGCATAGATTGTGGTACAAAAGAGAGGGCTTTTAAGTTTCTAAATGCCTTAAAATTAGTGATTATGACAGCTAACATCGGAGATAACAGAACCTTGGCACTGCATATGACAAGTACTATCTATTCTGATTTTAACGAAGAAGCACGCAAGTTTTTAGGGGTGCATGAAGGACTCATCAGAGTCTCTATAGGACTAGAAGACCCGGTAAGTGTCGCAGAAGACTTTTTACAAGCAGCGCAAGACCTATAGTCTCGCCTGTAAGCCATAAAAGTATGCTTGCAACTGCATTATGCTTTTAGCGACAAATTGTTCTACAAAACTTTCTAATTTGTTTTTCTCTTTCCATGCAGGTTTTTTGATTTTTGCAAGTGTAGCCAGCTGGGCTTTGGCTGTATGCATGACACCTATCTCATCGATGAGTCCAGCTTCTTTGGCACGTTTGGAAGAGAAGATGTGTGCATCTGCATAGTTTTTGTCTTTACTTACATCCAAGCCTCTGGCTTTAGCGACATCAGAGACAAAAAGTGCATAGGTGTCTTTGGTGAGCGTTTCAAGCTCTGCACGTTCTTGGGGTGTCCATTTTCTTGTGGGGGTTCCTGCCTCTTTGTAGGTACCTTGTTTGACGATTTGCGTTTCTACCCCAAGGGTATGCATAAGTTTTTCGATATTTGCACTCTCCATGATGACACCGATTGACCCCACAATAGCCCCAGGATTGGCGATGATTTTGTTCGCATAGATAGAGGCGTAGTAAGAGCCACTTGCCATCACTCCTGAAGCATAGGCGATGACAGGTTTATGTTTTTTAAGTTCTTTAATCGCATAGGCTATTTCTATAGAAGGAGGCACCGCACCACCTGGTGAATCTACATTGAGCAGTACCCCTTTGATGTTTGTGTCATTTTGTGCCTCTTCAATCTCTTTGAGTATGCTATCGGCGGATATGATGGGTCCTGTAAGTTTTATCTCTTGTAGGTTTGCGGTTTGAAGTTTTGCAGTAGAACTTGGCATGAGTAGCACAAAAGCGATGAGCAAGAAAAGCATCCCCATAAAGTGTTGACCTATCCATTTGATGATGTTTCCGAGTTTTTTAAACATATTGTTTTCCTTCTATATAGAGTGCTGAAACCTCTTTGGTTTGTAAGATACTCCAAAGTGCTATTTCATCAGGGCGTTTGGGTGCTTCATTGAGTGTGGTTATAGCAAAATCTGCTACTTTACCTACTTCTATTTTACCACAGTTGAGTCCTAATATATCTGCTGCATCTGCTGTAACACTTTGTATGAGTCTTTTAGCCAGTAGGTTGATAGGTGCTTGATGGTGTAGCATGAGTGCAGCACGCATCTCGTCAAAAATACTCAAAGAATCGTTAGAACTCAGCCCATCAGTAGCGACAGTGTAGGGTTGTTTGAGGTTTTCTATAGGCAGTCTGCCACAACCCAAATAGCGGTTAGATCGCGGACAGTGTGCAATGGAGTGTCCTTTTTGGGCAAGATAATCAAGCTCTACTTGGTTTGCCTGTGTACAGTGTGTAAAGTGTGTAGGGTAGGTGTCAAATGCATACATAAACTCTTGTATGTTTGTCACAGGTACTTCAGTGTTAAAAAACTTTTTGAAAAAACTTTTAAACTCTCCCTCTCCATGCTCCAGCCATTCACGTTCTGCCTGAGACTCTAAAAAATGTGCAGAGAGTGGCATCTTGTATTCCTTTGCCACATTCACCGCTTTTTGTAAGATGATAGGATGCACAGAATAGGGTGAATGTATCGCCACAGCGGGGGTGATACGTGAAGAGGATTCACAAGACATTGATGCCTTCACGCGCTCCATAAAGTCACCATAAAGCATGTCTGCATACTGTGCGTTTGAGCCTATAAGTTCGTTAAAAAATACTACACGTTGGGGTGTTTTTTCACATACTTCAAGCTCATTACCAAAGCTTGATATCGCCCCAAAAGTAGTTACACCTGAACGCATCATCGCCTCACACTCACCCATCATCATCGCATTGTCACAACACCCTACCAAATCTTCTCTATACTCAATGACTGTGTCGAGCCACGGCATAAATGAGCCATATTTGAGTGAAGTTTTGTTGGCTGAAAATTCTAGGTGTACATGGGTATTGATGAACCCTGGGTAGAGTACAGAGTTTGGTGCTGTTTCTATAACTTCTGCTT
>JALSSQ010000189.1 GCA_026984165.1 Sulfurovum sp. | reverse complement strand
AAATATATCACATCCATACGCCATAGCACACTCTAATTGTAACAAGTCTTCAAAATCTAGCTTCATGTTGTTCTCACATTGTTTTTTATAATGTTCCAACGAAACATCTAAAATAGAAGAAAAATTCAATATTTCAAAATGTTCTTGTAAACTTTTGAAAAAATTCCATACTTTCATGCACTCTATGCCATTTTTAGAAGCAATGTACTCTATAGTAGTAATGATATCTTCACTTGTTACCAAAGTTTCATACTCATCTGAAACTTTTACCAAGACTTCTAGCGCTTTCGTATGATTTTTACGATTACTGATAAGCAAATCTAGCAAAATATTGGCATCGAAAAATACTTTACTCCTACCATTACTCATATTTGGATGATTTCATTTCTTTATGAGTTGCATCAGCGTTTTCTATCTCACCTAACATACCAGCAAATCCCATAAGACTTTTGCTACGCTCTTTTCTTTTTTTCTTCTCTTTCTCGTTTATCATGTTCAGCACATCTTCGGCATACTCTGGAGAAATATAAAGACCTTTGCTCTTGTTACTCTTTTTATCCCACAGTCTCAACACATCTGCCATCACTTCACCACGTATAAAATCACGAAACGATACTTTTTCTATTGTCATATTATTTCCTATTGTCAATAATTTATTTATTGTCAATTATATAGGTATTTTTGTTTATTGTCAATAGACATGGAAATATATACACAAATTTTAATCATCAGCAGATAGTGAATATAGAGTTAAATGGGAGTATGTGCTACTTGTAATACAAACATGGTAATCAAGGAAAAATTTATTATAGTTCTAGTATTCTAATTTTACAAAATATTCATTTTTTGTTTTTGCATCCCAATAAACACTTGTAAAATCATAAATCTTGTTACTTCCAATTACTTTTGCAGTTAAGATATTAGAAGTTATCCATTCTATATTTATTTTATCCGTTCGAGCCATCAAAACTTGGTATTCTTTATTATTCATTTCTAAAAAAAGCTTACAATAGAAACCTACTGTTGCTCCACCATCCTTATTACATCTAACGATTGCTTTAACTTGATTGTTTGGAGATAACAAAGTAGTATCAATTTTCCATGAATCAGATGGGACTGATGAAAAAAGATAGTAGCCCATCACAATAATAAGTGATACAAACAATAGACTAAAGGCTAAATATTTCACTCTCTCAACCTAATCCTCACACTCTCCTCATGCGCCGTCAACCCTTCAGTATTGGCTATCAATGCACACTGCTCTCCTATCTCCTCCATACCTTTTTTGGACATAGAGATAATAGACGACTTCTTCAAGAAGTTATCGACACTCAGTGGAGAATAAAACTTCGCTGTCCCCCCTGTAGGGAGTGTATGGTTAGGGCCAGCTATGTAGTCACCTATAGGCTCAGGGGTATTCTCTCCTAAGAAGATGGCTCCTGCGTGTTTGATGTGCTCTAGCAATGCCATAGGGTCTTTGGTGACGACTTCCAAGTGTTCTGGGGCTATTTCGTTCATGAGGGCGATAGCTTCATTCATATCTTGTGTCACGATGATGGCACCACGCTCTTCTATGGACTTTCTGGCTATCTCTTCACGGCTTAACGTACCAAGAAACTCCTCTACCTTGTCACTTACCTTATTAGCCAGTTCTTCATCTGTAGTGATAAGTATAGAAGATGCCATTTCATCATGCTCTGCTTGACTCAGTAAGTCTATAGCGAGGTAATCTTCTCTCGCTGTTTCATCTGCCAAGATACCTATCTCAGAAGGCCCAGCTATCATATCTATGTTTACTTCACCATAGACTAACTTCTTCGCAGTAGCCACAAAGATATTTCCAGGTCCTGTAATGACATCTACTTTGGGGATAGTCTGCGTACCATATGCCATTGCACCTATGGCCGATGCGCCACCTACTTTAAAGACTTTGCTTACCTTACAGAGATGACAAGCAGCAAGGAGAAGTTCATTAAGTTCATTCTCTGGTGCTGGTGTACAAACGACTATCTCTTCTACCCCTGCAACTTGTGCAGGGATGACATTCATAAGTAATGAGCTTGGGTACGCTGCTTTCCCACCGGGGATGTAAAGCCCTGCTCTATCTACTGCTGTAACCTTTTGTCCCAGTATCGTACCATTTGCTTCTGTATCCATCCATGTTTTAGGCATAAGCTTTTGGTGGTAACTTTCTATTCTATCGTAGGCAAGGTGGAGAGCATCACGAAGTACAGGGTCTATATTTTTATATGCTTTTGCCATATCCTCTGTACTTACGAGAAGTTCAGCATCTTCTTTAGGCTCCCATCTGTCAAACTTGGCTATCTGTGCTTTGAGTGCCGTATTACCCTCAGTTTGTATCTCTTTAAGTAGCCCGGAGACGATGCCTGTTACACCTT
>JALSSQ010000188.1 GCA_026984165.1 Sulfurovum sp. | reverse complement strand
GTAGAGGGGAAGACGACACTTCCTTACATCTATCTGTATGAGGCGTTGGATGAGGCAGACAAAGCAAAGCTTAGCTCTTTGCATGGGAAAGTGCTATCGTCCGATGAGCAAAGGTGGATAAAAACCATGATGCAAAACACTGGGGTAATACAAAAGAGTTACAATGAAGCAAAAGCACTCATCCAAGAGGCTATTTTGTTGATGAATGCACGTGGTGAAGATGCGTTAAGTAACATAGCTATGGCGATGATAGAGAGGGATTTTTAATGTACTATCAAGTAGTAAGTTTTTCACATAAAAACTGTGACCAGGGCATGCGTGAGAAGTTGGCTTTTGCCAACGATGAAGAAAAAATAGAGATGCTTAACCTGCTTGTGGCATTTGAGTTTGTGCATGAGGCGTTTATCATCTCTACGTGTAACCGTGTGGAGATAGTCATCGCAACGCGTGACAACTTTTCGTCCTTTCATGCCATACTCGGACTTATGGCACAAAAAAGCAACTTGAACTTTTACGAACTTAAAACCACAGCAGTGCGTTATGATGATGAAGAAGCGGTACATCACATCTTTTCTGTGGTTTCCTCTTTAGACTCGTTGGTAGTTGGGGAGTCTCAGATTACAGGACAGGTCAAAGAGGCATTTATGCTTTCACATAAAAACAAGACAGCAGGGAAAAAACTCAATCGTCTCATCTCTTATGCGGTTAAATGTGCCGCAGAAGTACGTAATGCGACAAATATTTCTCAAAATCCTATCTCCATTGCTTCGGTAGCTGTGGCACAAGCACACAAAATACTGGGCGACAATATGGTCGGCATGACAGGTGTGGTACTCGGTGCTGGAGAGATGGGTGTATTGGCTGCAAAACATCTGCTACGTGCCAAGTGTGATGTAGTGATGCTCGGACGTGACAAAGAAAAAGTAGAACTGGTAGCACACACTTTGGGAGAAAATGTCAAAGCCGATACGGTGGATAACCTTGCAAAATATATCAACCGTTATAGACTTCTTTTTTCAGCTACATCAGCCAAAGAACCTGTGGTAACAAAAGCACTCATAGAAAACGACACAGTCGATAGACTCTGGTTTGACATGGCAATTCCTAGAGATATAGAAGATATGGGGATGAAGAAGCTACAGCTTTTTCGTATAGATGACTTGCGTGGCATCTCAGAGAGCAATCATGCTATGCGTGAAGAGCAGGCTGTACGTGCAGCGGAGATAGTCGATAAATACAAAGAAGAGTTCTACTCTTGGTTGAGGGCACTCTCCATTGAGCCTGTGATTAAACAGATGAGACAAAATGTTTCACAAGCCATAGATACAGAGATGCAACGTGCCATTAAAAAAGGTTTTGTCCCTGCAGAAGCAGAAGATAACATGCGTAAAATGGCAGAACAGATGTTTAAACGTTTTTTGCATGACCCTACACAAAATTTGCGTAAATCTTCGACCCAAAAGAAAAATGCAAATTGTATAGAATCTGTCAAGCGTATGTTTAACATAGACACAGATAACATAGACTTTAAACAATACAAATCAGATCACCACACCAAAGGATACAACGCGTGAGATTTTCAAGATTACTCATACCTACTACCAAAGAGATACCAAACGATGCAACACTGGCAAGCCACATTTACCTTATACGTGGAGGCTTCATACAGTCTGTAGGTGGCTCTGGACTTTACAACTTTTTGCCACTTGGGAAGAAGATACTTGACAAAGTAAGAGCTGTAGTGAAAGACGAGCTGGACAAAGCGGGTTGTCAAGAAGTGGCGCTTTCATTTGTTACCCCTGCGACACTATGGGAAGAGAGCGGGCGTTTGGAGAAGTATGGTAAAGAGCTTTTACGTTTTAAAGACCGTAAAAACAATGACTTCATTTTAGGACCAACACATGAAGAGATGATGGTGAACATGGTACGCCAAACGGTAAAATCGTACAAGCAACTACCACTCAATCTCTACCAAATAAACCTCAAGTTTAGAGATGAGATAAGACCAAGATTTGGGCTGATGCGTGGGCGTGAATTTTTGATGAAAGATGGCTATAGTTTTCATGTAAGTACAGAAGATATGCAAAGAGAATTTGCACTTATGGAAGAGACTTATAAAAAAATATTTACACGTTTAGGGCTTGAATTTAGAGTGGTAGATGCTGACTCTGGTGCTATTGGCGGCTCAGGAAGTAAAGAGTTTATGGTACTTGCAGACTCAGGAGAAGACACGATAGTGGTCTGTCCTGACTGTGAGTATGGTGCGAACATCGAAGCGGCTGTAGCAAAGCCAAAAACGTATGATGCAAACACAGAAGTGAAAGTCATCACCATGAAAGCACTTTACGATGAAGGCGAAACAAAAATTGTACATTTTGCACTGCCAGAAGCGCTGGAATT
>JALSSQ010000187.1 GCA_026984165.1 Sulfurovum sp. | reverse complement strand
CTTTTGAACTTGTTGTGAGAGCGTTCAAAATTCCGTGTCAGCCACAATTGGTAACATAAAGCTACACCTCTAAATATTTATCCAATCTCCCTTCAAAGAAGATGGCGAGTTGGGACAGGGTCAAAGACCAGTTCCGAACAGGCATCGTCCATTTTTTTGAGGCATTTTGTATCCCAAGGAAGAGCAGCTTCAAGAGGCTGTTCTCGTTAGGAAACGCCCCTTTTGTCTTAGTCAGTTTTCTGAACTGACGATGCACCGACTCAATTATATTGGTTGTGTATATCACTTTTCTGATATCTTCTGGATATTTGAAATAGACAGACAGATTCTCCCACTTGTTTCTCCAGGAATTGATGACAATAGGATACATCGCTCCCCATTTTTCATCAAGTTTGTCCAGTTCCAGCTCGGCTGCCTCTTTTGAAACTGCCTTGTAGACACGCTTAAGGTCTCTCATAAACTCCTTTTTATTCCTGGAAGCCACATATTTAAGAGAGTTCCTGATCTGGTGTACGATACAGAGCTGCACCTCTGTCTGAGGAAAGATACTGTTGATCGCTTCAGGAAAACCACTCAGCCCGTCTACTGATGCGATAAGAATATCCTCTACACCACGGTTTTGCAGGTCGGTGAGTACCTGCAGCCAAAAGTTGGCACCTTCATTCTCGCTCAGGTATAAGCCAAGAACTTCTTTTTGGCCTTCCATATTGACCCCAAGGATCGTATAGACTGCTTTGGAGATATAGCGTCCGTCCTCTTTGATCTTGTAGTGTATGGCATCCAGCCATACAAAGGGATACATAGCTTCCAGTGGTCTTGCTTGCCACTCTTTAACTTTAGCGATGATCTTGTCTGTAATAAGACTGATCGTGGCAGTTGAAATAGATACTTGGTAGATCTCTTCGACATGGGAGGATATATCCCTATAACTCATTCCTAAGCCATACATTGAGAGGATCTTCTCCTCAATCTCGTTACTAAGGGTTGTCTGATGTTTTTTTACGATCTGGGGCTCAAAAGTACCGTTACGGTCTCTAGGAGTTTCCAGTTCAAAGCTGCCGTCGCTGATACCTTTGATGGTTTTTTTATTCACACCGTTGCGTCTGTTCTTTCTGCCAGAGAGTACATCATCAGCAATATGGGATTCTATTTCTGCTTCGAGTGCCGCTTCGGTAAGTTGTTTGATAAGCGGAGCTAAAAGTCCGCCTTTGCCTGTAAGTTTTTTACCACTTCTAAATTTGTTGAGTATCTCATCGAAATCAAATTCGTATTCTTCGTTCATTGTCAGTCCTTGATAGTATTTTATCAGACTGACACGGAATTTTTAACACTCCCGGTCATTGTACTGAATAGCGACGACCGTAGACATATAAAGTTTTTCTCTAAAATACTTTCCCCCTTGCTTGGAAATTCTGCTCTTCCCTTTAAAAACACCCGAATCTTTCAAGATAGGGTCAAGTCCCATGAGTGCTACCATTTCATTACTTTTTGCTTCAGGATAACGAAGAAATTCCATCAATATCACTAACGCACTCTTCTTAGCAATACCAGGTATGGTTTGCAAATGTGTAAAGGCTTCTTTATGCTCTTCTTTTTTTAAGAGTAATTTTTCTATTTCGGCTAAAAGTTTTTCAGAAGATTTTTCTAATGAGCTAATCTGTTTTTTAAGAGAAGTAAGTAATACTTTATCCGCTTTATCTGTAGCCTCTATTAGGTTGTTAAGTTGCAAGATAATTTTTTGATATTTTTCATAAACGTTACGTCTTTGTGTTACTTTACGCATATGGGTATCTAAAAAAGGTACTTTGATATGCTCTGGTTCGATTTGCGTATGATAACGATAGAGTACTTTTGCATCAATCTTATCTGTTTTTGAACGTTGTTTAATACTTCTTGCATAATCTCTAGCTTCTTTAGAACCAACAATAATAGCTTTTATTTTATGTTTCTGGCAATAGAGTATGATTGCGTGAGAATAGATACCTGTAGGCTCAAAGATAAAACAGAGTTCTTTTCCTTTTGTAGAAAGTTTCTCAATCTCTTTAAATCCTATGGTATCATTACTTAACTTATAGCTCTTTTTTCCGTCATACAAATCAAGTGTTGCTTTACTAACATCTATTCCGATATACTTATACATGTGAATACCTTGTGTTAAAATTTGAAAGGATTCACTTGGGGTTGCTCCTTCAACCTTTCCTTGTAGATGCAAGCTAAACTAGGGTGTTTGCTTTGTATTCCGTTCAGGTTGTAAGAAGGGGCAATCTATCTACGTAACAAGCTATTGACTCTTTTAAATGTATGTCCATACTTTTTAGAGATTCAATGCTTTAGGGTGCGTCGATCTACCCCCTAGAACTCTTTCATAGGATATGATATCATTTCCTATGATGTTATGATACAAGGGTGTTG
>JALSSQ010000186.1 GCA_026984165.1 Sulfurovum sp. | reverse complement strand
TGACTGATAAGGCACATCCATACTGTTTGCCTTGACTTTTAAGGCATCTATCATATCTACAGGTAAACGTATAGAAATACTCTTGGTCGTTTTTTTCAGATTAGGGAAGCGTACAGCTTTGGCTTTGGCTTTAGATATATCTATATATTCTAAGCTATCATTCTTTTCCCAAAAGAGACGTTCTTCTATCTCATTTTTAAATGTAGGGATTGTTTTTGTTGGTTTCATAAAACTTTTTCTCCTTCTTTGTCATTTCTCTAGCAGAGATAACGCGTATCAAATTGACTCTCACAGTAAAGACAACCATTACTTTCATGTCGTTATCATCTCTACCATAGGCAACACAACGGCATTCATTTTCAGAATGCAAAAAATCTTCAATCACAAGCAGTGGCTCATTAAAAAACACCTCTTCTATGGTCTTAAAATTGAGTCCATGCTTCTCTTCATTTTTATAGACATTACCATCATCCCAATCAAAACCAATGAGGGACTCGACATCTAGACAATCAAATTCCATTTTTACCTTTTGTATATGTTTAGTATATACAATTATTATTAAATAAAAATAAATTATAAGTTCTTTTCAAACCACTCTTTACACAAGACACTATAAATAACTTTATAAGCCTTCAACTTCTCTAGCACAAAATCTTCATCTGTAAAATACGCATCTAAGAACACCTTTTGCATCTGCTTATCCATCCCAAACTCCACACAGACACAAGCCACATCAAAATACCTGTCATTCACCCCAGCATACTCCCAATCTATCAATTTAACATCACCGTTAAAAAAGATATTTTGTGGGTTTAGGTCGTTGTGGCAGAGGACGTATTCTTTTGGATAGCTGTCTATAATACTGGTATCAGTCTGTAATTGTATGGGCTTTGCATCTATGGGAATAGTGTGTAATTTCTGCAACGTATGGGCTAAAAGTTTTAGCTCCTGTAACGCTAGATGAGTCTTATGTTCTCCCTCTAAAAATTCAAAGACCATAACCCCTTGCTCTTTATCAAAAACCAAAGGCTCAGCTGTAATCCCCTCTGCATAGGCTAAGGTATGTACTTTCCATTCGAACTTTCTATCTATGTCATCTCTAATGAGCTTACGTACGATGTACTTTACCCCATTAGCTACAAGCAGATAGTTCTCATTACAATACCCTTGGTTTTCTAAGAGTTCACAACTTTCTATAATCTTGTTACTAAAAAAGGGATGGTGCTTAAGTAAATCTATCATGCTTGTATGAGTGTGTGGTTTTGCATCTTATAGACATGGTTGGCGATGCGTTCACAGTCATCTAGGTCGTGGGTAACCATAATGGTGTGGAGCTGGTGTTCTTGGGTTATTTTTTGTACGAGTTCAAGCATCTCTATACGTGTGGCATCATCTAATCCTGAGAAGGGCTCATCTAGGAGCAAAATAGGCTCTCTTCGCATCAGTACACGAGCCAATGCCACACGCTGTTGCTGTCCGCCTGAGAGTTGTGAGGCTAGTTTGTGTTCGTGGGCATCTAGCCCTACTTCTTTTAATATAGCTTGGACTTTTTCTACCTCTTTACTACTGTCTTTAAGGGCTTTATTTACCCCTAACAAGATATTTTTTTGTACTGTGAAGTGTTCAAAGAGGTTATGGTTTTGGAAAAGTATGGTGATAGGGCGTTTTTCTATGGGTTTGCCTAGAAGTTCTGCACCATCTAGGGTGATAGAACCAGAAGTAGGTTCTATAAACCCTGCGATGATATCTAATAGTGTAGATTTACCAGACCCACTTTGTCCTAGTATGGCGACTACTTCACCTGGTTTAGCTTCTAAATTGTACGTATAGGTATCTTCTGCGTTTTTGTATTGGTAGTTTACATTATCGATTTTAAACAATTTTTTCCTTCTCATCGTGCGATAGCATATCCATTAATCACGCAAAGCGTGCCTTGTCATCCCGAACGCCCTTGAAAACGAAGTGACTCGAGAGGGATGACGATTTTTTGCTTCGTTTTTTCTAAAAAAATGAAGAGAACAACAACGCCACGGTTAAAATAAAAGGCAATTAAATCAATCAAATTTACCTTTGAACAATTTAGGTATTGATATAAAGATACCTAGAACCAATACCAACATCACCAAAGCCACTCCAGCAGCATCAGTCGTTCTATACGACCCCATGAGCTGATACAAATACCAAGGTAAAGTACTAAACTCTTCAGACCCAAAGAGTGCTATAATACCCAAATCTCCTAGAGAAAAACAAAATGCCAAAGCAAAAACATAGCCCAATGAAGCTTTGAGATAAGGATACTCAACCGTCACCCAACGTCGCCATCCTTTAATGCCTAATGAAAATGCCAACTTATCATAACGCCGTGCTGTTTTATGCATGGCAGGGGTCAGCACAGAGAGCGCAAAAGGAAGTGACATCAAAACATTG
>JALSSQ010000185.1 GCA_026984165.1 Sulfurovum sp. | reverse complement strand
TACACCCATTTGTATCACACTTTATACCCCCATTGGCATAGTGAAATGCTGGTGAGATAGGTGCTTTGTCTTGAGGGAAATGGTATCCAATCGCTGCAAAAGTACGTGTAATGTTGGGAAAACGATGTGCAAACCACTTCTCTTCAAACATAGAAAAATCCAAATAGGCCTGCTTGCCTGTTTTACGCTTATAATCAAAAATACCACGAGAGACAATGTCACGACTTGCCAACTCTCCACGCTCATCATAATCAAATAAAAAGCGTCTGCCCTCATCATCGACCACATGTGCACCCTCGCCTCGCAGTGCTTCAGTGAGTAAAAGTTTTCTGGCATAAGGGGTATCGACAAAGACTGTCGGGTGAAACTGCATAAACTCCATATCGGCTAGTGCTATACCCTTCTCCACACAGATGCCATGAATATCGGCAGAGACTGTTCGTGAATTGGTGTTGTAGGCATACAAAGAGCCTATGCCTCCTGATGCGATTATTACATCATCTGCATAAATCGTGGTAGGTTCATAGTTCACAGTAGCTTTTACACCATAACAACGCCCATTTTCGATGAGCAGGTCATAAACCAATGTATTTTTCTGGAGTTGATGTCTGTTTTGCACCATCATAAAGTAGTGCATATAGCGCCCTGTAGCATCACCGCCTGCATGAACAATGCGCTCTACTGAGTGTGCAGCCTCTTTGGTATAGAGTATGTTGCCATGCGCATCTTTGTCAAATGCCATGCCTTTTTCTATGATATCTTCTGTTGTGATAAGAGATGTACGAGAGAGTATCTCTACAGCTTCTTTGTTATTATGATAGGCACCAGCAGCCATGGTATCTTGGACATGCAAAGGAATATCGGCTTCATTGAGTGCTGTCACCATGCCCCCCTGGGCATAAAAAGTATTGCATTCCCAAGGAATATCTTTACAGACCACAAGCACTTTTTTCTCTTTGGGTATATTCATCGCAGCATACAGCCCTGCAATACCTGCACCGATAATTAACACGTCATACTTCTGCAAATTTATCCTTTTGATGTTGTATTGGTATCCGGTACAAATTTTGGACTTGTCTTATGCCCACACCCTGCTAACGCTATACAGCAAAGTAATGCTATAATAACCGTATGAAAAAAGTGTCTACTATTTTGTCTCATCTCACATCCCAACCTCAATTCAAATTTTTAAAGCAACAAGTCTGCTATAGGAAATATATTGCACTCCTTACCCCTAAATATCAAAAAGCCATTGCTTTTATCTATATTAAAGACAATACACTATTTATAGCAGTCAAACACCCTGGCTTTAAAATGGAACTTAATTATAATAGAGATTTATTAAAAAGCCTATTAATACAGTTAAATACACACGATGAACGCTGTGAAATGATGCGTGCCTCCAAGGTAGTTATCTTTCACAGTAAATACCATGCCATGCCAGAAGAGAAACTCTCTTATGTCTCCGTACCATACTATGCAGAACAAGCCAGTGGTACATTTAAGCTCCCAGAAGATGAAACACTTGCAGCATCGTTTAAACGTATCAAAGCGCTCATACAATGCAAACAGTAATTCACAATCTCCCCTCAAGTGCAGGTGTCTATCAATACTTCAATGAAGCAGGCAAACTGCTCTATGTGGGAAAAGCCAAAAATCTCAAAAACAGAGTCAAGTCTTATTGGCGTTTCACTCCCTCTTTTAGCCCAAATCCTGCCCAAAGTGCACGCATACTCAAAATGCTTGAAGAGGCAAAAACATTAGAGTATATTGTTGTTGAAAGTGAAGAGGATGCACTCATTTTGGAGAACTCTCTCATCAAGCAACTCAAACCAAAATACAATATCTTACTGCGTGATGACAAGACCTATCCCTACATCTATATAGATGAATCAAGTGATTTTCCGCGCTTTGAGCTAACACGTAAAGTCATAAAAGGCAAAAACATCACCTATTACGGTCCTTTTCCTACAGGAGGACGTGCCTTGCTTGATGCACTCTATGAGGTTTATCCTTTAGTACAAAAAAAGTCTTGCTTACGTGAAGGCAAAGCCTGCCTCTTTTACCAAATCAAAAAATGTTTGGCGCCGTGTGAAAATAAAGTCACACTCCAAGCCTATGCGGCACTTATCGCCAAAGCCAAACACTCTATCGTAAAGCGTAAAGATCTCGTTTTGGCGCTTCAAGAGAAGATGAGCAAGCTTGCCATGCAGGAACGTTTTGAAGAAGCTGCGGCCATGCGCGACTCCATTGAGGCTATCTCCACACTGACTATCTCCTCCAACATCGACTTGGCAAAGAACCTTGACATTGACATTTTTGCCATCCAAAACGGAGATGAACGTGGGGTCATCGTCAAAATGTTTATGCGTGGAGGGAAAATCATCTCTTCAAGCTACAGTTACTTTAGACATACCCATATTTTTGATGAAAATGAGGC
>JALSSQ010000184.1 GCA_026984165.1 Sulfurovum sp. | reverse complement strand
CTTAAGGTAATAGGGGTAAAAGGTAATTTTGATGACACACAACATGCTTTAAAAGAGTTACTTGCATCAGATGATTTTAATGAAGAATTACATACACATGGCATTAAACTTTCTGCAGCAAACTCTGTCAATTTTGGTCGTATCATTTTTCAAATCATATATCATATTCATGCTTATTTAGAGTTGGTTCGTAAAGAAAAGATTACTATGGGAGAAAAGATTTATCTTGTAGTACCTAGTGGTAATTTTGGTAATGCACTAGGTGCTTATTATGCTAAAAAATCTGGATTGCCTATAGAAAAAATACTTATCTCTTCAAATATGAATAATATCTTGACAGATTGGATAAACACGGGTACATATGATTTAAATACACGTGTATTAATTCAAACAGAATCACCGGCAATGGATATTTTGAAAAGTTCAAATATTGAACGTATTATGTTTGATAAATTTGGACCTAAGCGTACAAAAGAATTAATGGAGGATTTGGAGCACAATGGAAGGTTTGAACTTTCTCAAGAGGAACTAACATCACTTCGTGAAGATTTTGATGCATCTTTTTCAGATGATTTTGAGTGTGAATCGGTGATTGGTCTTTATGCGAAAAATGGTTATATTATGGAGCCTCATACAGCTACTTGTTTACGTGCATATGCTCATCTACGAGAGATACAGCTTAAGACAATTATTTATTCCACTGCAGAGTGGACTAAATTTTCACCAGCTGTAGCACGTGCCTTAGGAAAAGATGTAAATGGAGATATAGATGCGCTTAAATGGGTGAGTGAACATGCTAATGTCTCTGTACCTAAAAAGATTGAAGATTTATTTAGTAAGCCTATGAGGCATACTGTGGTTGTTAAGAAAGAATCTATTAAAGGAGAGATGTTAAGCTTTTTATAGTTTAATATAAAATCATGCTGAAAAATTATGTATTCTGTTTAATAATTCTCTTAGCAAGCACAGAATTTGTTTTTGCAAAAAAAATAGTTGATTGTAGAGTAATGACAGGGAATACTTCTAAATGTAATCAATATGCTTCAAAGCTTATTCGGGCACAAGAGCTTACTTATGATGTTGATAGAAAAAAACTTATTGCTTCTAAAATATTACCTGCTCCCAAAAAAGCAAAAGTGAAAATCATATCTGTAGAGGATATGATAGAGAAATATGTAAAAATTGAAGATTCCTTACGATTTAAAGGTTTTTATGAAGAACTTCCTCATGTCGATGGTGTCAAAAAATCTATTTCTAAAGCAATGGTGAAAGAACACAATCATAAGCTTCATTCTTTAGAAGAGATTCGTAAACAGCATAAATCCCTTTCTGCAGCAAAACATACTCATCCTCTTTCGCGTAAGATATTTGAGAAGACATATGGAGTGTATCATGTTGAAAATGGAGATGTTTTAAGTAAAATTTCGAATAAGTTTGGATTTACTGTTGATGAATTACGTACATTAAATCATTTAGATAAAAAATCTACTTTACGTGTGGGAGATGCATTGAAAATACCACTTTCTCAAAAAATGATTGATTCTATTGTACAAGGGAAATATATTATTGAAGCAGGGGATACTCTGTTATCTATAGCACATAAATTTAAAGTGTCACCTAAAGATTTGGTTAGTATTAATGCTATTACATCCAATACCATTATACGAGAAGGTAAAAAGCTTACATTACCTTTACCGTATGTATTGAAAAAAGTAGAAGCAGAAAAAAAGAAGCTTCTAGCAAAAAAGAAAAAATTAGAGAAAGAAAAACAGGCACGTATTAAAGCAGCACTTCAAAAAAGAGGGCAGAGCCATCGACGAAAAGTAAAAATGATTCGAGGTTTTGGTAAACATAATCTTCGTGTGACGGCTACTGCTTATAGTTCACATCGAGCTCAAACGGATAAAACTCCATTTCTTGCAGCATGGAATAATCGTATTGGACCAGGTATGAAAATCATTGCGGTTTCTCGTGATTTATTGACTAGATATGGGTTACGTAATGGAACTCGTATCCGTATAGGTGGGTTACGAGGATATTATATTGTACGAGATAAAATGAATAAACGTTTTAGAAAACGTATCGATATATATATGGGAGTTAATAGAAGAAGAGCCTTACGCTGGGGCAGACGCTCAGTAGTGATTTATTGGTGAGACCCGTTAAGCAAATGACAACTGCTTGTCATTTGTAGGGTCGAAACCGAAGCGGTGGAGCAAAGCGACCCGCGCAGGCATAAACCCGTTAAGCAAATGACAACTGCTTGTCGTTAAACTACTGGAGAGACTCATATATCTCCAAGATCTCCAAATATGCATCTGTTTTCTCTTCATATTCTGCTTCAAGTGCACAGAGTTCTTCACTTAGTGCAGCCAGCCCCTTCTCTTTGTAGCATTGAGGATCATTCAAGCAGGTATTTATCTGGGCTATTTTTTTCTCAAGCGCCTCT
>JALSSQ010000183.1 GCA_026984165.1 Sulfurovum sp. | reverse complement strand
TAGCATGTAAAATAACCCATTTTAAACCCTTTTTGAACCTTCAGGTATGGAAAATAAAATAAAAATGCTTATTTTGGGATTTAAATTTGCTTGGTTTTCCACCGAGAGGTCAGGTGATTCATGATGCATTGTTTCACAACGCATCACAAATCACCAGACCCCTCTATGGGTTTTATCATTCACCCATATATAATTGTCTTGGTCTTGCAATTTTCGATGTTTTATCTTTTTTAAATTCTATCCATTGGGTAATCCACCCAACCGTACGACCTATCACAAAAATAGGGGTGAACATGGTTTTGGGTATTTGCAAAGCTGTCAAAATGATACCTGTATAAAAATCGATATTGGGGTAAAGGTTACGTGAAACAAAATACTCATCGCTTAAAGCTATCTCTTCTATCTTCCTAGCAATTGCCATCAGTTCTGTGTCAAGGTTTAATTCTTCACGTAACTCATCTTGTAACTCTTTGAGTATTTTGGCTCTGGGGTCGAAGTTTTTGTAAACACGGTGTCCAAAGCCCATGAGCCTAAAGTCATCGTTGGGGTCTTTGGCTTTTTCTATGAAGGCTTCTACTTTATCTACCGAACCTATGTACTCAAGCTGTGCGATGACCGATTCGTTCGCTCCACCATGCGCACGCCCCCAGAGTGCTGATATACCTGAACTTATGGCTACATAAGGGTGTGCACCTGTGGAGGCAACCCCACGTACCACGGTAGTAGAGGCATTTTGTTCGTGGTCTGCATGCAGGGTAAAGATGGTGTCAAGTGCACGCACTTCTACATCCTTAATCTCTTCATGCCCATTGGCACTTAGGTGCATTTTGCCTCCAGGGTAGGCACGCATCATGGTAAGGAAGTTTTTTGTAAAACTCAAATCAATATCTGGCTGTATGTAAGGAATGCCTAAAGAGTGTCTATAGGCAAAGGCAGCTAGTGTAGGGATTTTGGCAATGATACGGTGCGCCATCTCTAGGTACTCTTCTTCATTTTCAATGTCTAAATGTTCTTTATAAAAGGAGGCTAGGGCAGTCACTGAAGCAGAGAGTGTTGCCATAGGATGTGCATTGTCAGGGAAAGCATCAAAGAGTTTTTGTAAGCCACTGTGCAGGTAGGCACGATGGCGTATCTCTAAATCAAAGTTTTGTAATGCTTCTTTGTTTGGCAAACGGCTGTTGAGCAGTAAAAAACAAGTCTCTAAATAGCTATGCTTGTTTGCCAGTTCTTCTATGGGTACACCACGGTAACGCAGTTCACCTTTTTTACCATTGATAAAAGTAATGGCAGATTCACAAGCTGCTGTAGCAGTAAATCCTGGGTCATAGGTAAACATACCTGAGTCTGTAAAGAATGTACGTATGTCTAACACAGATGGTCCTCTTGTGCCTTCTAGGATGTTGTAGGTGTAGGTTTCTCCTGTTTGGTTATTGGTGAGAGTGAAAGTATTTTTATCTGTTGTTTGTTGCATGATAATCTCCTTTGGAAATATCGTTTATATATTTTACTATATCGTTCTTTTTGTAGAATGTGTGTGTATTTACTCCGTCAAATCAGACAAAAACCCCTCCTCATCAAAATCAAGCCCCAAAAACTTCACAATCTCACGCATATCTCTTTCTGCATTACCCAGACATGAAGTAGCCCCAGGGCTAGGGGTCATGTTGAAGATAATACCGTTTTCAGGATTGATGGAGGCTTCTCCCAGCATGAGTTTTTCTTTTTCTTTGTCTAAGACTTGTGGGCGTATTCCACCGAAGCCTTTGGCGTATTCGATGTCATCGACATCTAAAGAGGGGACTATCTTTTGGGCATCTTTGACAAAAAGCCCTTTGTTAATGAGAGGGACTTCAAAGAGAAAGTTTTTAAAGACGTAGTTGCGTATGTCAGAGTCTTTGAGTAAATCCCAAAATATTTTGACAATGTGCCAGTCGAAGTTGAGGGTTTTAAAGAAGTCTAGGTAGGTACCTTTTTTGTAGCGTTCTAGCTTGGGTAACATCAGTGCTGTAGGACCAAAACGTGTCTTGCCTTCCGCCAAAATGTCGGGGTCTCCATGCAGTGCAGCAAAGGGGAGTTTGTTGTTTTGTACCATATAGACTTTTCCATTGAGAAAGTGACTCTGTGTCATGTAGAAACTTCCTGCCATAGGCAGGCATCCCATGTGTTTACCATAGCCCATACTGTGTGCCAAAAAGAGTGAGTGCGCACCTGCATTGACTACCACAAAGTTGGCAGTATATATTTCTCCATTTGCAGTTTCTACTTCAAAGGTTTTGTCTTCTTTTTGAAAGATGTCTGTGACTTGGGTGTTATAAAAAATATCTGTAGGAATGTTTGAGACTTTTTGTGCCTGCTCTGCCAGTGCTTCAGACATAGCACCATAATCTACTGTGGTGTATTGTGTGTCCGTTCCCATGGCGATGATGGGCTCAGGACGTACCCTGGTTTGTGCTTTGTCGCTA
>JALSSQ010000182.1 GCA_026984165.1 Sulfurovum sp. | reverse complement strand
ATTAAATTCAATATCTACAAAAATCCACATTCCGTTAATGGTTTCTTTAGTTGTGAGCATTTTAGCCATCTATTTTGTCTCTCTCTCAGGACAAGAAGATATAAAAAAAGATGTTTATGGTAGTGAAGTTAAATCTTTAAAAATTCTTGCAAATAAGTCTTTGAAAGTGAAAAAGACAATGGCTATGATTAATGCCTTGGGTCTGGCTGAAAACAAGGACTTTACAAGGGCATTAAAAACAGGTGATAAAGCATTGGCACTTAAAGCAGGAGAAAATCTCATCAGCTCATTTAAAGAGAATACAAGATTTAAAAATATCAAAATTCACTTGCATACGCCAGAAGCAAGAAGTTTTTTAAGAGTTTGGAAACCAGAAAAAAATGGAGATGATTTAAGTTCTTTTAGGCATACAATTAATTATGTCATCAAAACAAAAAAACCAATAACTTCTATAGAAGTTGGAAAAGCAGGTCCTAGTTTTAGAGGGATAGCTCCTCTTTTTGATGAAAATAAAAATTATGTAGGTTCTATAGAATTCATGATGGGATTTTCTTCAAATATTGCAGAAATCAAAAGAATTTTAAAAGGTGATGTTTTAGTACTCGTTGATAAAAAGTATTTGTCAATTTCTAAGAAATTAAATTCAAATCCTCATGTTGGTAAGTATTTTGTTGCGCAAAATAGCAGTACGATAAATAAAGATTTTCTGAAAGATTTACAGCATAATAGCAGTCTAAAATTCGATAACTATAAAATTTCAGATAATTATCTGATTACTAAAGTTCCACTCAAAGACTACAAGGGTAATATACTTGGATTTATGGTACTTGGAAAAAATATGAAGTTGGTAAATGTACTTGTAGATAAAGCCAAGGCAATCAGTATGAAACAACTCATGATAACAGTTTTATCTGATATCGCTGTGTTAATTATGTTGATTTTTATCATCATGATAGCGGTGAAGAAACCGCTAGGTAATTTGATTTCTATGACAAAAGATTTGGGTTCTGGCGAGGCAGACTTGACAAAGCGACTAGATACATCTTCACAAGATGAAATCGCACAGACTAATTCCTGGATCAATAAATTTATAGAAAGAATACAAAATACATTGAAAGATGCTAAAGCAACTGGCGATGCGAATTGTGAAATAACCAAAGAATTTTCAATGATTTCTCAAAATATTATGACACGGGTATCAGAAAGTGCAGATATCATTGACGATTTACATACAAGAGGTGATAGTATACATGATACCTTAAATAATTCTTTGGATGTTTCTAAAAAAGCACAAGATACGATTGAAGAGACGAAATCAAATCTGAATCAAACAAAAGATATTTTATTTGAGCTTACTTCTAAAGTTGAAGAAAACTCTTCAAAAGAGTTAGAACTTGCAGAAAAATTGACGCAACTCACAGCAGAAGCCAATCAAGTTAAAGGAGTGCTGACTGTCATCTCTGATATCGCAGATCAAACCAATTTACTTGCACTCAATGCTGCGATAGAAGCAGCAAGAGCAGGAGAACATGGAAGAGGATTTGCTGTTGTAGCTGATGAAGTAAGACAACTAGCAGAACGTACACAAAAATCTTTAGCAGAGATAAATGCTACTATCTCTGTCATAGTACAATCCATCATCACTGCGAGTGAAGAGATGAATCAAAACTCTGAAAATACACAGGAGTTGATTACACTTTCTGAAAAAGCTGAGTCATTTATGACTGAGTCTTATGATAAAATAGATGATACTACAAAGGCTGTTGAAGAAACATCACATTCATCAGTAGAGGTTTCAACAAAGGTTAAAGAGATGCTAGAGCGTATCTCTATGATGCATAAGCATGGAGAAGAAAATGTCCAAGAAGTACAGCAAATGGATAAAACACTAAAAACATTAACAGATTCGACCAATACACTCAATAAAAAACTAGCACAGTTTAGAACATAATGGGGAAGTATTAAAATAAACTAGGGAAAATTCCTCCCTAGTTTGTAAAATCACTTGACCTTACGGTCGTATATAGATCCAGTCACGTAGCTGTCTTTCAATCAACTCGACAATTCCTGCTGTTACTATTTCTACACCATCTAGCAAATTTTTTTCTTTTATTTTTAGAGTATTCATAGTATTTCTACAAGCTATAAACTCTACATCATAAGTCATCAATGATTTTACACGTTTTGAAAAACTACGATTTTTAATCACTGCTTTGATACCTTTTGAATAGCACACGATACACACTTCACACTTTTCAGGACCATAAAACTTCATGACATTATTTGCACTGTTTAATACATGATTGATAGCTTCATCTGTACCTTCAGATATAGGAAAAACAAATTTTCTAGGATGATCTATAGATGGTTTTGGCTCTGCAAACTCTGTATCTGAAAATAAACTACTAAAAAGAAACATTATTATAAAAAGTATTTTTCTCATTTTCTCACCTTTTGTAAAAT
>JALSSQ010000181.1 GCA_026984165.1 Sulfurovum sp. | reverse complement strand
GCTCCTCTGTGGTGCGTTCTATTTTGCCTTTTGATGGAAAAGTAGATCATCTGCTCCACCCTGCTGTACTGAAAATGATAAAAGAGTACATAAAATAATGTATATACTCTTTGAAGGCATCGATACCTGTGGGAAAAGTACACAAATAGAGCTACTTTCCAAAAAGTTTAACAATATTATCATCACAAAAGAGCCAGGAGGCACAGCCTTTGGTGCAAAAGCCAGAGAGATACTTCTAGCAAACGCCTTAGCCTCCAAACGTGCAGAACTTCTGCTTTTTCTTGCAGATAGAGCAGAACATTATGAAGAGATAGTAGCACCCAACAAAGACAAAATCGTCATCTCTGACCGTGGTTTTCTCTCTGGTATAGGCTATGGGCTTGCCCATGGTGACTTTGATTTTGATGAGCTTGTAGCACTCAACAGGTTTGCACTCTCCAATCATTTCCCTGACAAAATCATCCTCTTTGTGACAAACATGGAAACCCTCACACAAAGAACTTCCAAAAAAAAGCTTGACGGCATAGAACTTCGTGGATTGGAGTACCTCATCACTGTACAAAATAAAATGCAAGAGAGTCTGCAAAAACTGGGCATAGAGTATCTCGAAATAGATGCGACTGACACTATTGAGCATATTCATCAAAAGATAGTCAGCTATTTAGAGCTATAATTGCGTAATTTATTGGTGCGTGGTTACGCACCCTACATTTAACAACCCCGTAGGGTGCGTAACCACGCACCTTATATTCGATAAGGATATAGACATGATAAACCCCCTCCGTGGCATGAAAGACCTCACATTTGAAGAATCCCAAAGATTTAACTTCATCATAAAAACAGCCAGTACCATAGCCAAACGCTATGGCTATGGCTACATCGAAACCCCTATACTCGAAGAGACCGCTCTTTTTAAACGCTCTGTGGGTGACAGCTCAGACATTGTAAGCAAAGAGATGTACCAGTTTGAAGACAAAGGGGGCAATGATGTCTGTATGCGTCCTGAAGGTACCGCAGGTGTGGTACGTAGCTTCGTGCATGCCAAGCTTGACCGTCAGCCTGTGAAGCAAAAATTTTACTACTATGGACCAATGTTTCGTTATGAAAGACCCCAAAAAGGTCGTCTAAGAGAGTTTCATCAGTTTGGCTGTGAGAGTTTTGGTGAAGCCAGTGTCTATGAAGACTTTACACTCATCACGATGATAGGCCAAATTTTTGAAGCCCTGGGCATAGGCTTTGACTTGCAGATAAACTCTCTGGGATGCCCTAGCTGTATGCCTCCGTACAAAAAAAACCTCGTAGGCTTCTTGACAGAGATCAAAGAAGCGCTTTGTGAAGACTGTAACAGACGTATAGATACAAACCCCATACGTGTACTAGACTGCAAGAACAAAACCTGTCAAAGTTTGCTTACAAACTCACCCAAACTCATAGACAATCTTTGTGACGAATGTGACATGGACTTTACAAAGCTTACAACGCTTCTGGACAATGCGGGCATACACTATAAAATCGATACAAACCTTGTACGTGGACTCGACTACTACAACAAAACTGCTTTTGAGTTTGTCTCTAATGACATCGGCTCACAATCTGCCATCGCAGGTGGTGGACGCTATGACAAACTGGTAGAGTTTTTAGATGGCAAACCAACACCAGCAGTAGGTTTTGCTATCGGTATAGAGCGTATTATGGAACTCGTTCAAATGCCAGAGGAGACACGTGAAGGCATCTATCTTGGTGCTATGGCAGAAGATGCTGTAGAAAAACTTTTTGCTATTGCTGCTACCAAACGTAAAGAGACCAAAGTAACGGTAGAGTACAACACCAAAGGCTTTAAAAGTCACATGAAGGGTGCGGACAAAGTCAATGCACGCTATGCGGTGCTTATAGGTGAAGATGAATTGGCAAATGGCACGGTATGGGTGAAAGATTTAGAGAGTAAAGAAGAAAAGACGATAACAGTAGAAGCGTTTTAATGCTTCTACTCGCTTTTTAAAATTTATAATTCGCTATCACACGATATTGTTGAAAATCATCAAGCTGTGAAATAGTACCATTTGCACTTGCACTCGTATTGTTTTTCACAAAAATACCTTTTAAAGCAATGGAGAGATGTGTGTCATATTGATAAGATAACACTATATTAAAATCTTTTTGTTTTCCTTTGGTAAATTTATCATTATCCGCAATCATATAAGACAAAGTTGTTTTAAATCCTTCACTACCCGTAAAATCATAACCTTGGGTATATGCAACCTTAAATGATTGTGTACCACCTATATAAATACTATCAGCGACTAACCCTTTCCCATAATTTGAAACAAATAGATCATTTGAAGTAATCATATTGGTATAAAGTGGTGTTCCATCCCAAGGTAACACTAAACTATCATGTGATGTATCATCACTTGTAACATACGAATATCCAAGCATAAATTTACTCTCTTCATATTGAAATTCACTTTTCATAGATATTGA
>JALSSQ010000180.1 GCA_026984165.1 Sulfurovum sp. | reverse complement strand
CATCACATCTTCATCGTTAGGGTTAATGAGGGTGATGGATTGCTTGATGTTGCCCATCATGTTTTTATGGCTAAGTTCTATGCCTTTAGGTGTCCCCTCACTTCCACTAGAAAAGAGTATCGCTGCAGTATCATCAAGATTTACACCTTTGACATACAGCAGACTCAGTACCCATGTAGGTAAGAATTTCACAAGCCCAAGTGTCAGCAAACCTTTGACTTTACTCATCTTCTCTTTCACCTCTTCTAAGTAGATGACCTCTACACCTTCAAGTGCCTCTGTCATGTCAAACCCTTTGGCTTTGAGTTTGGTGACAAACTGTTGAGAGCTCACCACCGTAGTAATATTGGCGATTTTCAGTGCATGAAGCAAACTCTCTGTACCTGAAGAGTAGTTCAAATTTACCACCGTCTTACCTAGTGTTAGCAATGCCATATTTCCCATAGACCCACCTACAGAAGTAGGCAAAAGTACACCCACATTTTGTGTGTTTTGTACCACAGGCTTGAGTGCAGAGGCTATCATAAATGTACCTGTAGCAAAACGCTCACCACTTACCTCTACGCCTGTAGAGTCTGCCATACAAAGTGTGCTTCCTGCTTCTTTTGCCGATGCTATCCATGCTTTTTGTATGCAAGGCAAGGTGTCAGCATAGGTTTTCCAACTTTGCACAGAGAGGTCAAAGACAGCTTTTTTTACACGTACTGCATCACTCTGTACATCCAATGCTTCTCCAAAAGTCACAGAGATATCTTTGTTTTTGTTGCGTTTCATCTTTTTAGAGGCGTGTGAGAAGTTATCTTCCCACAGCCCTCTTAAGTAAAACGGCACGATGATGGTATTGTTAGCTTCTTTGGCAGCACGTTCAAAACCTCTTTGAAAGGTGCCCAAATGCCCATTACGAGACAAGTGCCCCTCAGGAAAAAGTGCTACGGTCTCACCACGATTGAGTGCTTCCGTGACCAAAGAGAGTGCGGTTTTGCTCCCACGACTAGAGATAGGTATCACCCCAAAGAAGTCTAAAAATGGTTTAAGATACCACTTTTCATAGTAACTGCGCTCCATCACAAAACGGATTTGCTTAGGGTATGCCATCTGAAGAATCGCCCAGTCCAGAAAAGATACATGGTTCCCCAAGAGCAACACACCTTTGTCTGCTTCGATGTTTTTAAGCCCATCTACATGTAAACGGTACTTAAAACCGATAATCATACGCACCACATAACGAATGAGTGACTGAGGCAGCTTAATAAAGGTATATCCCATACCCAAAAATGCCACCGTGGCGATGATGTAAAACAAGCCTGTAGAGCCCAAATCAAAGTAGCCAAAGAGTGCCGTGAGAATAAGAAAGAGAAACATACTCACATTTTGCATAAAGTTGTTTCCAGCGAGGATTTTCCCTAAGATGGCTGAGGGCGTGGAGAACTGTATCATGGCATTGAGCGGTACCATAAAGAGCCCTGCTGAAAAACCAAAGACAAACAAAGAGGTACCCAATGCAGGAAGTGATGTAAGGCTTGGCATGATGTAAAGTGCCACAGCGACACCCAAAGCACCCAAAGGAATGATACCTGTCTCGATATAGTTTTTACTCACACGACCTACCACCATGGAACCCACTATCATCCCCAAGCCAGAGAGCGACAAAAGTCCTTGTGCCACCACGGTATCGGTCACCCCCAATGTTGTTTTAAGATGCTCACCAAAAATGGCTAAGACCACTTGAGAGACACCCCACAAGATGCTTAGTCCTAGAATGCTAAGCCATACCACTTCGTTCTCTTTAATCACTTTGAGATTGGCTTTGAGGTAGTGTAGATTTTGATACTCTTTTGGCTCAAAGGTCATACTCTCATCTATGACTACAGGCGTAAAGGTTTTTACCAAACGTCTGGCAAGCAAATACTCCATAATACTCGCCCCAATAAGCAAAAAACCTACAGGGGTAATGTACTGAAGTATTTCAGAGGCTACAGTGCTTCTGTCTTGCAAGAGTGATTCAAAAAAGAGAGAATAGACCACTGCACCAAGCAAGATGGAGACGATAGTTACAGACTGTACCAAAGCATTGGCAGAGGCTAAGTTTTCGTTACCTGTCATCTCTTTGATGAGTCCATACTTTGCAGGTGAGTAGATGGCAGACTGTGCAGCAAGCACAAAGGTAAGCCCAAATGCTACCCAAAACCACCCCATCATATAAGAAAACAAAATAAGTGTTGTGATGCCTATCGCCGCCGCAGATGCATACTCTACCACTTTGACTTTAGGATACTTGTCAGAGATAAACCCAGCAGGTGAAAAGAGGAAAATAAACGGCAGTAAAATAAGGGCGTTGACAATCGCTGTCAGCACAATAAGTTCAGCACCATCATAGGCTTTAAAAATCGTATTTTGTAAAATGATTTTATGCCCCAAGTCTGTCATGGCATTCAGAAAGATAATAAAGATGTACGGGGAAAACCCTGCTATACGAAAAAGTGCT
>JALSSQ010000179.1 GCA_026984165.1 Sulfurovum sp. | reverse complement strand
ATTGGGTATATTCACCCAGCGATGGCGGTCATGCTTTCTCCAAAAGGAAAAATTACAGGATATATTATGGGGGTCAACCAACTTCCTGCAGACATTACCATGGCGATCAAAGAGGCCAAAATAGGACGTACTAGAAAACCCATACTCCGTAGTGATGCACCCTTTTGTTTTACCCAAACCCCTGCTTTTGACAGAGCTATCAATAAAATGACGCGCATCATGGGTGTATTAAGCATTCTTGCATTTTTAGCTTTTTTCTTCTTTGTACTTCGTAAAAAAAAGAGTAAAAAAGAGTAAACCTTTGTATCAAAATATGTCAATTTGAAATATTTTTGACTTTTTTTTTAAAAATAGACTATCATTAGACAAATAAGCATAAGGAGTCTAAGGATGGAAGGGTTGATAAAGGTATCTTACACAGTGATGTGTAAAAATGATGTCAGCAAAGAAGTGAGTCTCTCGGCACTCTTAGCCAATGAAAAAGTGATAAAAGCCATCAAAAGTGAGTTTGCCACTGGGCTTAGAAATCTTGCTCTCTCTAGCAAAGAAGAGTCCACTGTTTTCATCAAAACACAAAAAGAGGTTTTTGAATTTACTGCAAGCAAAAATGACTTTGCTGACCTGCTCGAACTCGCAGAAGAAGATGCACGCAAACACAAACGTTTGAAAAAAGAGTGTGATGGCGTGGAGTTGGTAGATATAGTTACACTAGATTAAACGTGAATATGGATATACTTTTACTATGGCAAAGAAAAAGAAAAAATATCTCATAAAACTCAACAATAAAATACGAAATTACTTTAACGGGCAAGCGTTTGATGAAGGTGTCACTACGCTTGATGAGGACAAGCTCATAGAACTTGTGATGCTCCTCGAACTGAAGCTCCCTTCTCATGAAGCTGAAGATATGGTACGTGCCTTGCGTCGAGTGTGGTCTGAAGAAGGGGCTGGTACGCGTGAGATAATAGTCTCTTACCTTACCAAAGGACACAAAGCCACCCACTCTGGACAAAGAGAAAAACATAACGATGACAAGGTAGGCAAGATACTCAGTATTCTTTCCACTATGGAGCACAGTGCGCAAGAAGAAAACAGCATACTTGAAGCCTTCATCGATGCAAAACATTCTAAAATCACACCCGAGAAAATACGTAACAAACTGACCTATATGCGTATGAAAAATAAGCTAAACACTTTAGAAAAAGCACTCGATGTGCAGTTTAACAGCATGAATGAAATGGAGTTTTACCATAGCTTTGCATTTGCACTTAAAGAGGTGGACTTCAAGAAGCTGCTTTTGTGTCAAACCCAGTCACTTGAGCTTGATGGCATGTCCGACCTAGACGAAGCGAGCATGATAGAGAAACTCCGTGCTATCAAAGAAAAAACCATCGTCACAAAACAAGCAGAACTTGATGCTTTTTTAACACATATCAATAAAGCACAACACCCCTATTTATCGGATGATGAAATATACAAAGCACTTAAAAGTATGCCACCTGAGTCACCTTTATATCATGCACCTATTGGGCTCAGTATTGTAGAAAAAATATTAATAAATATCAGTGATAAATATGAAGTATTTGAGAGCACAGACCATATTATCATAGAGAAAGAAAAAAACCATAATTTGTTTGGTACTTTACTCTACTATACAACTTCTGTATCGTACGAAAAACCTTTTCTTTACAACCTCATTTGGAAAGGTGCAGAGCTTCCGGTAAAAGAGGATATCAACAGTGTCAACGACAATCTTTTAGCCCATTTCAAAATTGCCGTTGCTGACATACTCAATGAGATGAAAGATGAAAGCGATAAACTAGACATTCCTGAAGAGACCCTGCATGAGTTCATCGTGCGTTTTGTAGAACCACAGATACGTGCATCGCATACACTTAAATTTAAAGAAAAAAGCAAACGTCGCATACTCTTTCACTTTGGAGAGTATATAAAACCCCTGCTTGCCAGACAAAAGCGTGAAGAGCTTTTGGCGAAAACCATTCGTGACTTTAAGAACCTCTTCCCGCTTGCACGCCAACTCAAACGTAAGATAGCCTTTCATGTAGGACCTACCAACTCTGGTAAAACCTATGCTGCACTTAAAGAGCTAGAGTCTGCTACTACAGGGTATTACCTTGCACCTTTGCGTCTGTTGGCGCTTGAAGGGTATGAAAACTTACAGAAAAATGGCATACATGCCTCACTCATCACAGGAGAAGAAGAGATTATCGATGAGGAGTCAACGCACATCTCTTCTACCATAGAGATGATGAACCTCTCTGTCGATGTAGATGTCTGTGTTATCGATGAGATACAGATGCTAAGTGATCGTGACAGAGGATGGGCATGGGCAAATGCGCTCATAGGTGCACCTGCTAAAAAAGTGATACTCACAGGCTCTGCCAATGCTCTGCCTGCAGTCAAAGAGCTTTGTGAGTATTTAGGTGAGGAGCTTGAAGTCATCCACTTTGAACGTAAAAATGAA
>JALSSQ010000178.1 GCA_026984165.1 Sulfurovum sp. | reverse complement strand
TATGAGGCGTAGATCGAAAATCACGATTTTCTTTTGCGCTATATTGGGTACTTTGGAGTATGCCATCAAAATGATATGTTAAAGTGATAGGCGCTACAGTCGGACATTCGTCTATACTTAAAGTATAGGTATATACATTTTGGCTACCATGTGGTTCTTCAAGAGTGGTAGGACCAGAAAGGGTAATTTTAGGTCCTTCATTGCCTCCTCCATTACCTCCTGTGAAATCTCCCCATGCGAAGACAAAGAGATGCATTATAAAAATATATTTTAAAAAAATAGGCACTTTTTTTATGTAGTACATAACCAATCCTTTTCTCATTTTTTCTTTAATTCAATCCTCTAATAAGGGATATTAAATGTTATTTACATAATTATAGCGTAAAAATGTCAAAAAATGTCAAAAATGTCAAAAGTATGTATTAGTTCACAACATATGGCACTCTTCATGAAAATCTACAAACTGTTCTTGAATGGTTCTGTTAAATCGTTCATTGTGTGCATTCATCTTTATATAGCGCCTTATACCATTAGAGACCTTTTGTATAGTATCTACTGCCCATAAGTGCATTGATTTTGCTTTGAGATTTTTTGGTTTTCTATTTTTGAACTTTCTTTTTTTTGCTTTGACTTTACCGCTACGGTCTATATGTAAAGGCGTAATACGCATTTTATCTTTATCTTTAGCAATGATTCTGCCTATGGTGGATTCTGAAAGTATGGGTAGGTTATTTGTCTGGCACTATGGTTTGAGCATATGGTACAGTTTGGCTTTTCCTGGATTTGGGTATTTCTCTTAATCTTTTCAAACCCTTTTATCCCATGAAACAGATAATCTGTTCGCATCTTTTACTCTTTTACGGAGTGCTAGATGTTTTTGAATTTATGCACATAAGGATGTTTGTAATGATGATTTGTATATAATATGATTAAAAATCATACACTTTTTACAAAATTTAAGTTATCATAGAAGAAGATTTATATAAAGGTTTATTAATTGATGTATCGAGGGATTAGATTATTATTGGCTGGTATCGTTTTAGTGTTTATATTTGTAGGTTGTGCGAGTAATACGGATGATGTAGAAGAATTTAACAAACCAGCATTGTACTGGTATAAGAAAATAGGCCAAAGTATCAGTGATAACAATATGGATAAAGCAGATGCTTATTATATTTCACTTAAAAGTGAGCATATGCGTTCCCCACTTATGCCTACTGCCATTATGATGCTTGCGCATGCACATATGAACAATGAGAAGTATTTGTTGGCAAACTACTATTTGGATGAATATAATAAACGTTATGGAGAAAATGAAAATCGTGAATATACAGATTTTATGAAACTTGAAGCCTCTTTTCTTGGAGTAAAAGATGTCTATAAAGATCAAAAATTGATTATGGACAGTATTGCTAAAGCAAAACTATACATTTACAGATACCCCGGATCAGCATATGCACCACTGGTAAATACGTTACTGATCAGACTTAATATGAGCCAATATCTGCTTAATGAAAATATTGCTGCATTGTATGATCGTACAGGGAAGCCTAAAGCTGCTAAAATATATAGAGACAAAAACAAAGGTTCTATAATAGAAATGACAGATATTACGCCTCCTAAAAAGGGAATTATTGGTAAAATATTTGATTAGGAGCTTTGGCTTTTAATCAATTAAAAATTAAAAATTAAAAATTAAAACCACTTCTGTGTCTTTTCCATACCTATAATTTTTACTTGTTAATTTTTAATTTAAAGGATTTATTATGCAACTTAGTGATTATGATGCATTCCCCACTATTTTACCTGTTGTCGTAGAAGATGAGCTTTTTCTTTATCCTTTTATGATAAGTCCTATCTTTTTAACAGATCAAAAAGATATTGATGCTGCTACAGATGCTATGGAAAACAACTCTTTGCTCTTTGTGACTTCTTCTCAAGAAGGTAAAGAAGGCAAGAGAGACTTTGATGCCATGTATAGAGTAGGTGTTGTAGGTACTATTATGCGAAAAGTACACATTCCAGATGGTAGAGTGAAGATACTCTTTCAAGGACTTTCTCGTGCCAAAATCGTGAAAGAAGAAGATGGTGCATTTAATCGTGCTTTGATTGATATTGTGCCTTCAGAAGGATACAATCAACTCAAAGCAGAAGCACTCATGGATATATTGAGAGATAAAATTAAAAATCTATCAGCATTAAATAGTAGTTTCCCTGCTGATTTGGTGAGAACTATAGAAGAAAATGATGAACCAAATCGTATTGCTGATCTTGTCTCTTCCATGTTAAAACTCGATAAAGATACGGCATATGCACTCTATATTGAATCAAATATAGAAAAGAGATTACTGGCACTTATTGATATTGTAACTTCTGAGATTGAAGCAGCAAAAGTACAACGTGAGATACGTACGAAAGTACATAGTAAGATTGAACAGACCAATAAGGAATACTTTTTAAAAGAACAACTTAAAGAAATACAGCAAGA
>JALSSQ010000177.1 GCA_026984165.1 Sulfurovum sp. | reverse complement strand
TAAGGAGTGAGGCGTACAGACTGCGCTGTAGCCTTGTGCTTATACAAAGTCATGATGTTATTTCCTAATAAAATCTTTTGAAAGAAAGCATACCATAATTCCTCACTCCTCACTCTTAACTCCTCACTCCCAACGCCTGTAAAGCGTGTTGGGTATGCCTAACACATCATACCATTTCCCAATGATAAACTTCTCCATATCTTCCAAAGAAGAGGATTCAGAGTAGTACCCCATCACAGGAGGTGCGACTATGACACCCAAAGAGGCAAGTTTTTGCATGTTTTCCAAAGCGATAGCAGAAAAAGGCAACTCACGAGGGGCTAAAAGTAACTTCTTTTGCTCTTTGAGTGCTACTGCTGCCACACGGGTAGGAAGGTTGTCAGATATGCCACAGGCAATTTTAGCAAGAGTATTCATGCTACAGGGTATGATAGCCGTTGCATCCACCCTAAATGAACCACTCGATATCGAAGCGGCGATGTTGTCCGAGGAGTGTAGGGTGACCTGTTTGTTCTCGAAACTTTCCACCGTTAAGGCATTGTCAGAGACTATCACGTGTACTTCTGTGTCCGAGGGCAGGTAGTCAACAAACTTCTTGCCAAGCTGCACGCCACTTGCTCCTGTGATGGCTACTACTAATCTCAATCTATGACCTTATATTCTTTTAATAAAAGATTATATCAAAAGTAAGTTAGAATCGAGAGTATTATTATGAATATATAAAAAAGAGTGGAGCGGGCGAAGGGATTCGAACCCTCGACAGCCTGCTTGGAAGGCAGGAACTCTAGCCACTGAGCTACGCCCGCAAAATTACATATAAATGTAAAGGTTGTGGTACCGCAGGTCGGATTCGAACCGACACGCCCGAAGGCAGAAGATTTTGAGTCTACCAAGTCTACCAGTTCCATCACTGCGGCATACGTCTTGAAACGTGAAAAGGATTTTACTCCTAGCGAGCTTAAACATCGTTTAGAATAGTATAAATATTAATTTTAATGTCAATTTGAAAGATTTTACGTATGAACTTATGTTTATTTGTTATAATGTCTTCATTATTTAATATTAATTAGGATTGAGATTGAAGATTACTATTATTATCACAGCGATACTTTTCATTTATGCAGCATTTTCTACCATATATCATGATACGGGACTTATCGGCGATATAGGTAAAAAGATAGGGGGAACCAACCTCTTTTTATTTGGGTATGTGGCATATATAAATCTTTTTATACTCTTTTATCCTCTTTACAAACTTTATTCTGATGTGAAAGTACGTAAAGATATTGATTTTTATTTGGGGTGGATGTTACTGTTTATTTCGCTTGTATTATTGAGTGCTTTAGTGTTAGAACCGGAAAATGTGGGTTTCATAGGTACACAAATCGTAGCATTTTTACAACCACTCATCGGCAAAGCAGGTTTATGGCTCTTTTGGTTGATGGTTTCGGCTTTGGCTATTGTGTTTATTATTGATGATGATTTTTCATTTCCCAGTCTGAAAGTAAGTGTTCCTAAACCTTCTATCTCTTTTGGATGGATGGGAAAAATGGTAGCAACAATGCCTATGCTATTGAAGAAAATGTTTAGCAACCCTTTTGATTCTCCTGCACTTGAAGATGAGATGATGCCTATTTTAGATGAAACACCCAAACCAAAGCGAAAAGCACCTGCCAAGCGTAAGACTACAGTAAAGACAAGACCCCCCGAAGTAGAACTAAGTACCACAGCAAGCATAGATGAAATAGCTGAAAATGCTGTTGCAAATGATAAACAGAAACTCGAAGTGAATGCGATGAACAGAGAAGATACGCTTGAAACAAAAGAGACTTCTACATCAAACTCTCATGTCAAAATAGTCTCCGAACTTGAAGAGAACTCTAAACTGATGGATGCCATAGAAAAGGGAAAGGTAGCTAAACCTAAAAATTTCAAACTTCCAAAATTGGACTTTTTACAAAAAGCACCTAAAACCACTAAAAAAGTCAATGAAGCAGAGATAGACAGAAAGATAGAAGAACTTTTAGCCAAGTTGTCTCAGTTTAGGGTTGATGGTGATGTAGTGCGTACCTACTCAGGTCCTTTGGTAACAACTTTTGAATTTAAGCCTGCACCGAATGTAAAAGTCTCTAAAATCCTTGGACTGCAAGATGACCTTGCTATGGCACTAAGTGCAGAGACTATTCGCATACAAGCACCCATTCCTGGTCGTGATGTAGTAGGGATTGAGATACCAAATGAGAATATTGAAACCATTTATCTACGCGAAATTTTGGAGAGTGACATCTTTAAGGAGTCTAGTTCTCCTTTGACTGTGGCATTGGGTAAAGATATTGTGGGGAATCCGTTTATTACCGACATTAAAAAACTTCCGCATTTACTCATAGCAGGTACAACAGGTTCTGGTAAATCGGTAGGAATAAACGCGATGATATTATCGCTGCTATATCGCAATGATCCAGACCAGTTAAAACTTATGCTTATTGACCCCAAGATGCTTGAATTTGCTGCCTATGAAGATGTGCCACACCTGATTACCCCTGTTATTACTGAGCCTGCAAAAGCGATAGCAGCACTTGCAAATATGGTAGGAGAGATGGAGAGGCGTTATAAACTAATGGCTGAGGCGCGTACCAAAAATATAGAAAACTACAATGAAAAAGTGAAAAAAACAGGAGCAGAACCTTTTCCTTTTATTGTGGTAATTATAGATGAACTGGCGGACTTGATGATGAATGGGGGCAAAGAGGTGGAGCTTAGTATCGCTAGGCTTGCACAGAAGTCTCGTGCCTGTGGTATTCACTTGGTTGTGGCAACCCAGCGACCATCTGTAGATGTCGTCACAGGACTCATCAAAGCCAACTTGCCTTCCAGACTCTCTTACCGCGTAGGCTCACGCATCGATTCTAAAGTGATTTTGGATGCTTTAGGTGCAGACAGCTTACTGGGACGTGGTGATGGACTCTTTACTCCTCCTGGTGCTACAGGACTTGTACGTATTCATGCACCATGGAACACAGAAGAAGAGATAGAAGAGATTGTGGAGTATTTGAAGGCACAACGTGTACCTGATTATGATGAAAGTTATCTTGTTGTGGGTGGTGCATCATCATCCAATGGAGACGGAGATGCAGAGATCACTCTTGATCCACTTTATGAAGAAGCAAAACAGGTTGTCCTTACAGACAATAAAACATCCATCTCTTACCTGCAGCGTAAGTTACAAATAGGCTATAACCGTTCTGCCAACATCATAGAACAGCTTGAAGCCAAAGGGGTACTCTCTGCACCTAATGCCAAAGGAAATAGAGAGATACTATAATCCCTTGTTTTCCTCTTTTTTTGTCACCATCCGATACATAATATTTATCTTATTTATACCTAAGGCTTATACTATCTAAATCAAATTACACTTTTGCTACTATCTTTATACAACTAAATATAATTAACAGGAGACCATTATGGCCTTATTAGAAGAGTATAAAGCACACACAGCCCAACGTGCAGAACTGGGTGTGCCACCACTTGCGCTTACCGCAGAGCAGACAGCAGAGCTTGTAGAGCTATTGAAAGCTAACCCAATCAAAGATCAAGCGTATGCCATGGAACTTTTCATGCACCATGTACCAGCAGGTGTGGATGATGCAGCATATGTCAAAGCAGCCTTTTTAAACGATATCGTACAAGGCAAGGCATCATGTGAAGCGATAGATGCGCTCAAAGCGACAGAAATTTTAGGTACGATGCTTGGTGGATTTAATGTACAGCCCCTTGTACAGGCACTCAAGCTAGAAGACAAGGCAGTTGCCCAGTCTGCTGCAAATCAACTCAAAAACACACTGCTTGTGTATGATTCATTCAATGATGTAAAAACTTTGATGGATGAAGGTAATGCCTTGGCGAAAGAAGTGGTAGAATCTTGGGCAAATGCTGAGTGGTTCTACAACAAACCAGAGTTAGAAAAGGAAATTACACTCACAGTCTATAAAGTGCCTGGTGAGACAAATACAGATGATCTCTCTCCAGCTTCAGAGGCATTTACTAGAGCTGATATTCCATTGCATGCCAACTCATTCCTTGTCAATAGAATGGAAAAACCTCTTGAGACGATGGCAGAGCTTAAGAAAAAAGGGCATCCTTTGGCATATGTCGGTGATGTTGTAGGTACAGGGAGTTCCAGAAAATCAGGTATCAACTCTGTGCAGTGGCATATGGGTAGAGATATTCCATTTATTCCAGGCAAAAGAACAGGCGGTGTGGTCATTGGAAGCATTATTGCACCGATATTCTTCAATACAGCAGAAGACAGCGGATGTCTTCCTATTCAAGCACCTGTTGACAAACTTGAGACAGGTGATGTGATCACCCTAAAACCTTATGATGGTGTGATTGAAAAAGAGGGCCAAGTGGTCTCTGAGTTTACCTTGGAGCCAAATACACTTACCGATGAGATGAGAGCCGGAGGGCGTATTCCACTTATTATCGGTAAGGGACTTACGGCGAAAGCCAGAGAAGCATTGGGGCTCGGCGCATCAGATGCCTTCTTGGCACCTACACAGCCAGCAGACAATGGCAAAGGCTTTACACTTGCACAAAAAATGGTAGGTAAAGCGTGTGGACTTGAAGGGGTAAAACCAGGTGTCTATTGTGAGCCGGTATGTACGACTGTTGGTTCTCAAGATACAACAGGGCCTATGACCAGAGATGAGATTAAGGAGCTTGCGGCACTGAACTTTGGTGCAGACTTTGTGCTTCAGTCTTTCTGTCACACAGCAGCCTACCCTAAACCATCCGATATTGACTTGCAACACACACTGCCTAAATTCTGGACAGAGAGAAAAGGGTTTATCCTTAGACCAGGTGATGGTGTTATCCACTCATGGCTCAACCGTATGTGTCTTCCAGATACCGTAGGTACAGGTGGAGACAGTCATACCAGATTCCCTATTGGTATCTCATTCCCAGCGGGTTCTGGGCTTGTTGCTTTCGCAGGTGTTACAGGGATGATGCCTCTTACGATGCCTGAGTCTGTGCTTGTACGCTTTAAAGGTGAAATGCAACCAGGTATTACGCTACGTGATATGGTCAATGCCATTCCATACTATGCTATCAAGCAAGGCTTGCTTACTGTAGAGAAAAAAGGCAAGAAAAACATCTTCGCAGGACGTGTACTTGAGATTGAAGGACTTGAAGACCTTAAGTGTGAACAGGCTTTTGAGCTCTCTGATGCTTCTGCTGAACGTTCAGCTGCGGCATGTACAGTCAAACTTAACAAAGAGCCTATCATCGAATATCTCAAATCCAATATCGTACTGATAGAGGAGCTTATCAAGCAAGGGTATGAAGATAAAGCAACCCTACAAAGACGTGCAGACAAGATGAAAGCATGGATAGAAAATCCCGTACTTCTTGAAGCAGACAAAGATGCAGAGTATGCCGCAGTGATTGAGATCGATATGAATGAAATCACAGAACCTATCTTGGCATGTCCAAATGATCCAGATGATGTCAAAACATTGAGTGAAATTCATGAATCTGGTCTTAGAACAGAGATTGACGAGGTCTTTGTCGGATCTTGTATGACAAATATTGGGCTCTTCCGTGCACTTGGTGAGGTACTCCGTGGTGAAGGTGCAGTACCTTCCAAACTATGGGTATGTCCTCCGACAAAAATGGATGAAAAGACACTTCAAGAAGAGGGATACTACTCCGTCTTTGGTATGGCAGGTGCCAGAACAGAGATACCAGGATGTTCACTCTGTATGGGTAACCAGGCATCGGTGGGTCAAGGCGCATGGGTATTCTCTACCAGTACACGTAACTTCGATAACAGACTTGGTAAAGATTCGCAAGTCTATCTTGGTTCTTCGGAGCTTGCTGGTGTGGTTGCACTCAAGGGTCGCATCCCTACTGCCGCAGAATACATGGAGATCGTACCAAACAAAATCAAACCAGAGATGACAGACGATGTCTATAGATACCTAAACTTCAACCAGGTTTCACAAGATGAACTTGAAGCGATGGTTGGATAGTTTATTTTTATTTCATGGGGCATTTGTATAGACGAGTGCCTCCTCTTTTAAATATTACTATTTTATCTCCATTATCTTGTATTTATCGGTTAAGTCTTATTGATTATAATTTGCCAAAAAGGACAAATGATGAAAATAATGTTTTTAATCTTCTTATTGAATATACTGGTTTTAGCAGGTTTTTTTAATGAATCAAGAATGGAAGACAAGGCAGAATATCTTGAAAATACAAGACTTTGTAATATTTTTACTAAAAAAGTTGAAGATTATAAAAAAAATATGAGACAGGATTTTTTAGCAGGTGCAACATTGGCATCTTATGAATATCGAGCTAATCTTTTTTGCAAAAAAGCAACAAATGCCAAAAAAGCATTAGAAGCAGATACTTTACCAGATATAAATATAACTATTGAAAGAAATAGCAGCAATTCATAATAAAAAGATACTTTAGAAAATATATAATATATTTACATAATTAAAACTAATATTTAATCATTAGTATGATACAATTAAATGAGTTTAAATTTATCTAAAGGATTAAAAATGGATACATTAATGATTGCTATTGGGATAGGTTTTTTTGCCAGTTTTGTTATTTTTGTAGTGATGGAAGAGAAATCACTGAAAGATGCAGATTTCTCAGATATGAAATGTTTAGTCACACAAGAATTAAGTATTGATGAATGTATGTCCAAATACAGTACGATTAAATACATGATTATGTATGTGATTGCTGTGTTTATTATTGGATTTATTGTAGCAAAAACACTGTTAATACCTAATGGTTTTGGACTTGGCTATGCCATGGCATATGTCTTTTTACCATCCATGATAGGTTCATTGATTATCTTACTTGTAAAATGGAAATTTCAACCAGTGATTAAGCTTATCTCTTCATTTTTATTTGGTGCTGGTTATATAGGTGCATCAGGTTTTGCTGTAGCTGTTGCGTATTTATTTTCTACTTAAAAAGATTGAAAGATATCCCTAAAAATCTTTGGGATGGGACAAGGTTTTCCCTTGTCAACATAAACAAGAAGAATTTCCATACTAAAAATTTTTATATTTTTTTTCCAAATTTCTTGCAATAGTAAAATTGATGAATTTTTGATATTCATAATATTGGTTGTAACCTCTAACATATCTCCCAAGGCAGATGTAGCTAAAAAAGAAGCTTTAATATCTCTAACAACAAAACCGCTATTTTGGCTTAGAGAAGGTATCTGATCCTGTTTAAAAAAAATTTCTGATCGTGCCCTTTCACAGTACTTAATATAGTTGGTATGATAAACAATACCACCCGCATCTGTGTCCTCGTAATAGACCCTTATTTTCATCTTCTAATCCCCAAATAGAGGGCTTTTGAGAGGTGTCAAATAATCACCATGCCCAAAATCGTGCCCATTTTTTATTTTAAATCATTTTTTAATGTCTGATTCTTTTTATGTTAATTAAGAATTATATTAGCATATTATATTTACGATTATAGAACACTCTTGCTTGTACTATTGTAAACCTATTTTAATCGCATCTTCTTGGCAAGTAATTTATCGGTATAGAAACTCCCAAAAGGGATGAGTGAGAGTATAGAGTAGAGTGCTGTCTCTTTGAGGGTAAATCCTGCTTCTTTTTTGGCTTCGATGATTTGGTAGATGAAGGCAAAGACCAGTAATCCATGTACCATGCCGGCTATCTTGGTAGCGATAGGGTAGCCAAACTGGTACTTAAGCGGCATAGCGATAAAGAGCAAAATGATATATGAAATTCCCTCTATTTTATTGATAAATTTAAATTTTTTTAATTCTGACATATTGTCTCCTTATTTTGAGGGTTCAGGTAATTTTAGGAAGTATAGCAGAAGAAATTTAATTATTGTCTCCTATCAACTCCGCACACAAATCAAACCTATTGTGTGTCATAAGATGCACTTTACCATGTTCTTCCATGACTGCATCAAAGATTTTCTTTGAGAGGGCGAAGCCTACTTCTCTTTCTCTTTCTGCCCCATCCATAGCAGCAAGATTCATCTCGTCTATAATCTCTTTGGGTACGTTAATGCCTGGGACTTTGTCGTCTATGAAATTGGCTGTTTTTGCAGAGACTATAGGGAATTGTCCTAACACCAAGTGTGCTTCTTTTGCGGTATCTCTGATGCTCTCTTTTTTGGCTTCTTCAAAAAGTGCTAGAAGTTCTATGGCATTGTCTATGTCATACACGGGTTGGGTGATGATGGCACGTGCACCATAATTGAGCTTTTTAACCATACGTTTTTTGAGGCTGTTCATATCTTTTGCATAGGCATTACTCACCGCAAAAGGGTAGATGGGCTTGGGTGCAGGGTTGAGTGCTTTGTTGGAGTAGTCCACACCCTTGTTAAGGTGGTGTATAATGCTTAGCAATAGCGTAGAGTCACGCTCCAGTACCCCTTTGACATCTGGTTGGTCAGAGAGTTTTGCAGGGTCACCGGTGAGTGCAAGGATACAACGCAAATCAAAGTCATTGGCTCCAAGCAGGGTAGATTGTAAAGAGAGCTTGTTTTTGTCTCTCATACTCATCGTGGCGATGACAGGTTTACCAAAGGTCTGCTGCACTTTAATGGCAGAGAGTATGCCTGACATCTTGAGTTTTGCCAGTGGGTTGTCTGTACAGGAGAAGCCTGTGACCTTGTTTTGAAGTTCATGTTTTTTAATATCAGAGATAAGATTATCGATAGATGCCCCATGTGGTGGGTTTATCTCAACAGTAATAAACTCCTTTTCAAGGCACAGTACATCACAAAATTTTTCAAACATAAATATACTCTTTATAGGTTAATTGGCTATAATTCTACCAAAATAATTCTGTAGGGTGGGTTTTTCAACCCACCATGAACAAGGTGCAATATGGCTAAATTGGCAGTATTTGATTTCGACTCTACGCTGATGGATGGTGAGACCATTGATTTTTTTGCAGAGGTGTTGGGTTTTAAAGATGAAGTGGTAGCCATTACCCAACGTGCGATGGCTGGAGAGCTTGATTTTTATGCCTCACTTGTAGCGCGCGTGGCGCTGCTCAAGGGGTTGCCTCAAGCGAAAGTAGAAGAGATATGTGCCAGACTCCCTATGATGCCTGGTGCCAAAGAGACAGTAATGGGGCTAAAAGAGCGTGGATACACGGTGGTTTGTTTCTCTGGTGGCTTTAGAGATGCTACCAAGCCAGCTTGTGAAAAGCTAGGCATAGACGCAGACTTCTCCAACTTCTTACATGCTCAAGATGGCATACTTACAGGTGCAGTAGGCGGAGAGATGATGTACTCCGATGCCAAAGGTGACATGCTGGTGCGACTTCAGGCACTCCTTGGTGTAGATAGAGCCGATACTTTAGTGGTGGGTGATGGTGCCAATGACCTTAGTATGTTTGCCCATGCCAATACCCGTGTGGCATTTTGTGCCAAGCCTGTGCTTAAAGAGGCTGCGACACACTGTGTAGAGGTCAAAGATTTAACCCAAATACTACAAATCGTCTAATGGATATGCAAAAACAGTGCACCATAAAAGCTATTGTCCAAGAACTTTTTGGCTATAAAAAAGAAGTCATATTAGGAAATATTATAGCCATTGCAGCTACACTGCTTGTGGTGCTTATCCCACTTTTTATCCCTATTTTGGTCGATGAACTTCTCTTGGGTAAAGAGCATGGGTTTATCTCTTGGATAAGCCAAAATCTTTTTACTTCTGATATTAAAGGGTATCTCTTTTTTGTTTTGGCAATCATTGTAGTGCTTCGTGTGCTAAGTACGCTTCTGTCGATACTACAGACAAAAATATTTGCTTCCATATCAAAAAATATTACCTACAGAATGAGGGCATCATTGCTGAACCATCTCAAACACGTTTCACTCAAAGAGTATGAGATGATGCGTGTGGGTGCACTTACTTCCAAGCTTGTGACAGATGTAGAGACCATAGACGGATTTGTAAGCTCTACTATCTCCAAACTTATTGTGGCTGTTTTGATGTTGTCTTTTTCTGCACTTGTGTTGCTTTTGATACATTGGAAATTGGCAATATTTATTTTGATTACCAACCCTATAGTGATACTTTTTACGGTAAAACTCTCCAGAAATATTGGCAGGCTTAAAAAAGAGGAGAACAGGGCTGTAGAGCTTTTTCAATCTTCATTGACTGAGACATTGGAGCTTTTGCATCAAATTCGCGCGACCAATAAAGAGGAGTATTTTTTTGAACAGAGTCGAAAAAAAGCGCAAGATTTAAAAAAACATGCCATTGCATACAACTATAAATCTGAAGCCGCGATGAAATACTCCTATTTGGTATTTTTGGCAGGGTATGAGATATTTCGAGCAGTCAGTATCCTGGCTGTGGCATATTCAGACCTCTCTGTGGGGCTGATGCTTGCGGTGTTCTCTTATCTTTGGGTGATGGTCAATCCCATTCAAGACATTATCAATTTTCAGTATGTGCTCTCTACCGCCAAGGCAGCATGTAAGCGGATAGAGAGCATTTACGAGATGGAACAAGAGCCAAAGATAGAGGAAACACAGAACCCCTTTGCAGGTAAACAAGCCATAGATATTGTGGTAGATAATCTCTCCTTTGCCTATCAAAAAGAGAAATATATATTAGAAAATATCAATATGCATATAAAGCAAGGTTCCAAAGTGGCTATCGTGGGTGCGAGTGGTTCGGGAAAGACGACACTCTCTAACATCCTTGTGGGCTTTTATCCTTTAGATGAGGGTGAGATACGCTATGGGGGTGTCTCCAGCCAACACTTGAAACTTTCTACCATTCGTGAAAATATTCATCTCATCTTGCAACATCCTAAACTCTTTAATGATACAATGCTGTTTAATCTAACCTTGGGCAAAACCTATGCGCCAAAACGCGTGCAAGAGGCACTGCATATTGCGCAGCTTGATGATGTCATTGCAGGTTTGGATTTGGGACTTGATACGCTTGTGGGAAAAGATGGTATCAAGCTCAGCGGAGGACAGAGACAAAGGGTTGCTATTGCCAGAATGATTTTGTCTGATCCAAAAGTGGTGATTTTTGATGAATCCACTTCGGCGTTGGATGTACATACAGAGCTCAAACTTTTTGAGGCACTGGATGAGTTTTTGGCTGACAAGACAGTGATTACCATCGCACACAGGCTTAGCACTATCAAAAGTGCAGCGTTTATTTATGTGTTGGAAGATGGCAAGGTGGCAGACAGCGGCACTCCCCAAGAGCTGCTTGCCAAAGATAAGAGCTATTTTAGCTCAATGATATAAGGAATAAGTGTGGATATTTTTCAAGCAGTCATTATAGGAATTATTGAGGGTTTTACAGAGTTTTTGCCCATCTCTTCTACCGGGCATATGATCGTCGCTTCCAAGTTTATGGGGCTTCCCCAAGATACGGCGATGAAGGCCTATGAAGTTATCATACAGTTTGCCGCTATTTTGGCTGTGATGCTTATCTATAGAGAAAAAATCTCCTTTAAAAAAATGGATTTATGGGTGAAGCTCATGGCAGCT
>JALSSQ010000176.1 GCA_026984165.1 Sulfurovum sp. | reverse complement strand
TATTTTATACCTTTTATTTTAAAGCAAACAAGACTGATGTACGCATACCTCGTTTGTTTATTGGATCCGATAAAGGTGAAATGTCTTTGGATGAGCAACTCATTTCACTTGCAACTTTAAAACCAAAGAAACATTTTAGTGGAGTACTTGCGGCAGAATTGAAACTAAAGGGACAACAAGTTTCAAATTATGATGAGAAAAGTCACATTGTAACATTAACAATAGAAGCGTATGAAGCAAATATTGAAGATATGGCACTTAAGGATATAAATGAATTTGGTGTTGAACATATCAAGAGAAAGAATGCCAAAGTAACTGCAGAATTTTATGCTGTTTTACCCCGAGAACAAAAAGAGTTGGAATTTTGTTATTTTAATACTATTAAAAAACGTTATATAGTATTTAAAATTCCTGTAGAAGTAGCAGATTCCTCCGTAACAACACAATCTGATCTTAATCCTAAAGTGGATGCTTTTGAGCAGTTAAAACGTTATGCTTTGATTACTTTTTCTTTATTTTTTATTCTTATGTTTATTTGGCGAAGGGATTTCTTTTATCTTATATTGGGTGTGATATCTATCATTACACTTTTAACATTTTATATTCCGCATAAACACATCTGTGTAAAACAAGGGGCACCACTTTATATTATCCCTACTTCAACAAGTACGATAGGCACAAGAATTGAGAGTAAATTAGATACTATGTTGTTAAGTGAACATGGAGATTTTAAAAAGATAGAGTATAAAAAAGGAATCATTGGATGGATAAAAAATGAAGATATTTGCAACAATTAGATTCTATTGGGGTGCTTTTGTTATCTCTTTTAATACGGCCGTTCTGATGATACCTGCACTCATGCTTTTTGGAAAATACAAAAGTACTATTGTTCATCATATTAATAGTCTTACACTGTGGATGATGGGCGGTATCGCTCTAAAAAAAGGTACAATGGATAAAAATGTTGATATGTATGTGATGAACCATCAAGGGATTGTTGATATTATTGGGCTTGAAGCTGCACAAAATAACCATCTACGCTGGATAGCAAAAAAAGAACTTTTTGATACTCCTTGGTTTGGAAATTTATTAAGGTATGGTGAAATGATTTCTGTTGATAGAGGTGACAAAAAAGCACTCATTAAGTTGATAAAAGATGTGAAAAAATCAAGAGAAGAACTTCATCGCCCTGTCGCTATTTTCCCAGAAGGTACACGTGCAAAAGGACAAAAGTTACTACCGTTTAAATTAGGTACAAAAATGATTGCAGAAAAATTAGGACTCAAAATACAACCCATTGTCATTACTGGTAGTAAAAAACTTTTAAATGAACACAATAAAACAGCACATTCTGCAGTAGTTCATTATCATTTTTTACCTACCATTGATGTGAGTAAAGCTAATGAAGATTGGTATGAAGTACTTAGAAACAATATGCAAAAGGTAATAGATGATGAATATGTTAACCATTCTCGCAGTCGCTAGTGGTGGTGCCATAGGTGCCACACTGAGATTTCTCATAAACAATGCTGTCAATAAAAGTTTTATACATACTTTGCCATTAGGCACACTGACAGTTAATTTATTGGGTTCTTTACTTATTGGTACTCTTTTTGCCTACTTCCATCTTAACAGTGCACTCTCACCTCACCTCAAAACATTTTTAACCACAGGGTTGCTTGGAGCACTCACAACCTACTCTACCTTTGCGATAGAGAGTTTCTTTTTACTAGAATCAGGACAGTATGGACACGCTTTTGCCAACATGGCACTCAATCTCTTTGGAAGCATTCTTTTTGCAGGAATTGGCTACATGACACTGATACATTTTACTAAATAGGATACGCATTGTTAACACTAAACAACGAAATAGAAAAACATATTAAAAAACTCGTAAACCCACTTAAAGAGGGTGAAGACCTCAAAGAGGCTCTTAAACTCAAACTTACCAAAAAAGAGCTCAAACTTCTTAAAGCTTGGTCAGAGGGTACAGACATTAGCGAACTTCAAAAACAACTCAACCTTGATGAAGAACGTTATGGTGAACTCTCAGCCAAACTCATTAAAAAACTTAACCAAGAGAAGACAAAACAGGCGATTTGTATTTAAGAGCATTTAAGCAGCTTTGCGTTACATTATTGCCACACCAACATATAATCTGAATTTTGATGCAAGCGATTTCGCTCATAGGCAAGGCGAATTTTTGAAGGGCTAGCCGTAGCTAACTCAAAAAAAATCAACTTGGTGTGCTAATATGACAAAAAAGGTCTTAGTATGGAAATTACACACTTTTTAGAAGCCCTGTGGCACCTTAGTATTGCTATGGCTCCCTATATTCTATTTGGTCTGCTCTTTGCAGGGATTTTGCATGAGTTGGTACCTGACAGTATCGTGACTAAACATTTAGGTAAAGACAATGTCTCTTCTGTCGTGAAGTCCACACTCTTTGGCATCCCTCTTCCTGTATGTTCTTGTGGGGTAATTCCTCTGGCTACGTCTATCAAAAAGTCTGGTGCTTCCAAA
>JALSSQ010000175.1 GCA_026984165.1 Sulfurovum sp. | reverse complement strand
ATATTCTGTGGGTGCTGCAGTAAGCAGTTTGATTTGTTCTGCCAACTCTACCAAAGTTTTGCCACGCTCTTTTGTGGCAGCAAGTATCGCCGAAGCTTTCTCATTGCCTTCGAGGTCAACCCCAAAATCTTTGAGTAGCGAGATAAGCTTCTCATCGGAACTCTCTTTAATGTAATGAGCATTCAGCCACAACAATTTGTCTGGACTAAAACTCGATGAAGATTTATTGATGTCATTTGGGTCAAAAAGCGCTATCATCTCTTCAAGACTAAATATCTCCTGATCCCCATGACTCCACCCCAAGCGCACAAGGAAATTGAGCAGTGCTTCTGGCAGATATCCCATCTTTTTGTACTCCATCACATCTGTAGCCCCGTCACGCTTGGAGAGCTTTTTGCCTTGCTCATTATTGATCATGGCAACATGGTAAAAACGAGGTATGCGAAAACCAAGTGCATTATAGACCACTATCTGCTTGGGTGTATTGTAAAGATGATCATCTCCACGTATCACATCGGTGAGTCCCATCAGGGCATCATCTATAGCGACAACAAAATTATAGGTAGGGCTTCCATCTGCGCGTGCGATAATAAAATCATCCACTTCCGAAGCATCTACCGAAAATGCACCCTTTATGCCATCTTCAAAACCTATACGCCCCTCTAGTGGTGCCTTGATACGTATGACAGGTGCTATGCCCTCAGGGGGTGTTCCTGTAAAGTCACGATACCGTCCATCATAACGTGTACGCTCTTTGCGTGCCATCTGTTCTTGGCGTAATGCATCCAACTCCTCTTTAGACATATAACACTTATATGCCTTCCCCTCTGCTAGCAACTGGTCGATATATTTTGTATAAACATCAAAACGTTTGGACTGATATACCACTTCATCATCATGACTCATCCCTACCCACTCAAAGGCTTGAAGAATGGCATCTTTTGCCGCTTCTGAATTACGTGCCATATCTGTGTCTTCTATACGAAGTAGAAACTTCCCATTGTTATGTTTGGCAGCAAGCCAAGAAAAAAGTGCCGTTCTCAAACCACCAATGTGCAAATACCCAGTAGGACTAGGTGCAAAACGTGTAACTGTCATAGGTAAACCTTGTAATAAATTATGTGATTGTAACAAAAATGTGGTTAAGTTGTTGTTTTTTTGAGGAATTGTGGAGGGTTAAAGAGTGGTGCGACAAATATCGCACCTAGCCCGAAGGGTGGCTTCGCCATTTGCGATATGCAGGAGTGCCATTCTTTAACACTCCAAATGACTAGTTCTTCTTTTTAGACTTTGTCTTTTTGCTTTTCTTTGCTTTAGTCTTTTTGGTTTTTGTCTTCTTGGCTTTGCTTTTGAGCTCTTTTTTCTTCTCGTCCATAGATTTTATTGTACGTTTTTTTGTTTTCTTTGCTTTTTTATCTACTTTTTCTTTTGCTGATTTTTTTGCTTTAGATTTGTTTTTTTTAGATTTTTTGTCCATTTTTTCTTCTACATTCTTTTTAGAAGCTTTCGTTTTCTTGGATGCTGTTTTTTTCTTCGATTTTGTTTTCGTTTTTTTGGCTACTTTTTTCACACCATCACTTGACTTTACCCCACGCCTAATATTATCCGCTGTTTGCTCACCTATACCTTCAACACGCTGTACATCTTCAAACGATTTAAACTTGCCTTTCCTACGCTCTTTAATAATAGCTGCAGCTTTCACTTCACCAATACCGTTGATCTCCATAAGCTCTGCTTTTGATGCACTATTGAGTTGTGATAAACTCATACCAAATAACGTGGTGCTCGCTAATACCATCAAACCTAAAATCAATTTTTTCATTCTTTTTCCTTTATGTAAATAGTTTGGAGTTTAAAACCCTATTAAGATTATAACGCACCTTCTCTTGTAAATTCAGGGACTATTTTTTGTAATGCCCCCACCTTATCTTTAGATGCTAAGAGTACATCAATATCGTGGGTTAATTGTGTAATATCATACCGAGTAGGTTTTGCTATAAAAATAGAACTGTATTTTGTTTTCTGTTCACTCTCGTCCAGTAGCAACTCTTCATAGAGTTTTTCTCCTGGACGTAAACCTGTAAAAACAACTTCTATTTCATCTTCTTTGCCATAAAGCCGTATCATCTGCTTAGCCAAATCTACTATCTTGATAGGCTCTCCCATATCCAAAATAAAGAGCTCTCCGCCCTTGGCAATAGCCGCTGTCTGCAATACCAATTGACAAGCTTCCGGGATAAGCATAAAATAGCGTGTAATATCAGGATGCGTAACAGTCACTGGGCCACCTGCTTCTATTTGTGCTTTAAATTTAGGGATAACCGAACCACTAGAGCCAAGGACATTACCAAAACGAACAGCAACTATTTCTGTATTTTTTGTTATTGCATTTGCTGCATAAAGTTCTGTAACGCGTTTAGTTGCTCCCATTACATTCGTAGGTCGCACTGCCTTGTCTGTAGATATGATAACTACTTTTTCAACATCAAACTTGATACTCACATCTATCACATTTTTGGATCCATAT